>JBOGMR010000172.1:0-13092 GCA_050746825.1 Bryobacteraceae bacterium
GCGAACAATAGCACTTACTTTCGGGAAGAATGATAATGTTTAATCCGGCGAATTAATTCTTCCTGGCGGGAATTATTAACCCCCGGGCCAAAGCGCCATCTATCGAACTGCACAGACCAACGCCGTAGTGCTGGTGGTTGTACTATCTGGTGCGTTAGGGCTAGCGCAGAAACGTGGCGCTCGCACGCGTGCGTGCAGCGTCGGGAGCAGGATCAGACGGCCTTTCGTTTTCATCGAACGAGGATCTCGTCGAAGTGAATCCGGTCCTTGCCGATCCCCTTGGAGTTCAAAACCTTCACCGTTTCACGAACCATGATGGGCGGGCCGGCCAGATACGCGTCGGCGCCGGTTGCGGCCGGGAAATGCTTCTCGACAATGCTTTGTATTACGCCGGTCTCCCCCTGCCATCGGTCGCCAGGCGCCGGGTGCGACAGGGCAGGGAAATAGCGAATCTTCTTCTCCTTTTCCCAGGCGCGAAAGCGCTCGTCAAGGAACAGATCTCGTTTCGCATGCACTCCGAAGAAGAAGTAAATCCGGTTGTTGCGTTCAAAGCCATTCTCGAACCAGTGTTCGAGCAGGCAAACGAACGGGGCCACGCCCGTACCGCCCGCGACTATGATCACCGGCCGGCCCGTATCATTGCGCAAATACAGATTGCCCGCCGGTGCGCTGAAGCTCACTTCATCGCCCTTCTTCAAGCCGGTGTGAACGAATGTGGACGCCACTCCCGGCGGTGCATCTTTACCGGGGGGAGCCGTGGCGAGCTTGATCATGAGATCGAACTCCGGTAACCGGCTCGAGCTGCTGGCGAGTGAATACGGCCTGACGATCTCTTTGTGGCTCGTCTTGTAGCGTTCGTTCCACTTTGCCACGAACGCGTCCGGAACCTTGAGAAACAGATACTGGCCCGGCGTGAATCGAAACCCCTTCGCGTCCACGAGGCGGAAACGAATCCGCTTCGTGTCGTGCGTCAGATCCTCGATCTCGACCACGCGCGCCCGGTGAGGGAACTGCTCGGCGCGCAGTTGCGGACTGAGCGCTGTCGACAGCGCAATCCACACCCAAGTGCGTCTATTCAAGTCCGATCAGCCTCTCTTGCGCCACAACACGGAAAGATCGTCGCGGAACCGCAGCCCAAGCACCTGCTTCACCTTGTCGTTGGTGTATTTGCCGTGGGGCATGTCGGCGAAAACGAAGAACACTTCGCAGCGGGACGGAAGCTTGGCCAGATCGATGGCTAGTCCAAGCCGAAAGACCTCGCCCGCGTCGCCCCATGAGATCGAGAACGGTGTTGCATCCGTGCCGGGCGTGAGCTTGTCCGCCTCACGGAATGCGTAGAAAAGATACTCTTGCACGTAAATGTCGTGGTGGTGGGTGAAGATCCGGCAGATCTCCTGCCCGAGCGATTTGCTCAACCCATACAGATGCGTCCCCGGCTGCGGTGGCGACTCGGGCGTAATCCCGAAGTCGAACCCGTCGTACGGCGGTCCCGACACCACCAGGTGGGGACCGGTGTTAATCACGCGCCGGATCCCGTACTCGACGGCGGCGAGCATCATGTTGTAGCAGCCGCGCGTGTTCACGTCGAACGCCAGCTTGCGGTCGGGCCGCAGCACGGAGAGATTGACGATCGCATCCATCCCTTTCGCGGCGGCGCGCATCTGCTCGAGCGAGGTGACATCCACCCGCATATACTCATGGCGGCTTTTCTCGGCAGGCGGCTTGATGTCGGTCACCCGCAGCTCATGATGCGGCTCGAGCGCCTTCACGACGTGCGGTCCCAGATATCCGTTCGCGCCCAGTAGCAGGACTTTCATTGTTCGCTCGCTTTCACCACTGGTATTGAGGCCGATACTTCAACGCGTTCCTGGCGCGCGTCACCGCGAAGCGCGCTTTCGGCGAGTCGGCTTGAATGTGAAAGACCTGAAACCGTCCGGGCCTCGATGCCAGTGCTAGAGAGACCGCGTGCACGACGTCGCGCTCGTCCACCCACGTCGGATCGAATGGCCGATCCTTGACCTCCTCGGACCGCACAACCTTGCCGAGCCGCAGCACGACCACGGTTACCTTGCCCTCACGGGCAAACTCACGACTCGTGAATTCAACCAGGTGCTTCGCCAGGACGCGGGGCTCCGCGCTTACCGGTCTGGGACGCCATGACTCGCTCACGGTCAAATTGACATCGTAGCCGCTCATGACCTCCAGCGAACTGAGCAGGACGACGAGGGGAACGCCCTCCGCCGCCGCCGCGAACAGCAGGTTGTAGGTGCAGCGCGTGGTCAAGTCGATTTGCTGCCCGGCCGTGTCGTCCGGCAACGGTTCGGCCACGTGCACGATCGCCTGGACTCCCCGCACCACGTCGTTCGTCGACGAATCGTGCCCGAGCGCGCATTCGACGAAATCATGATCCACACGGACGGCCTTGCGCTCCGTTAGCCGGATCGCATGCTGCGCACTCAATCCGGCGGCCAGCTTTCGCGCGAGGTCGCTCCCCGCGGATGTAATGAGAAGCGGTTTCCTTGCCGGCGATTGCGCCGCGGCCAGCGGCACGCCGGCGAGCCCGCCGCTTTGAAGAAATCGACGCCGGTTCATACAGGCATAGTCTGACACAAACGGCGCACAGATTGACAAGGTGCCGGGTCTGTGGCGTCAGAAAGAATTTCGAGCCTGGCCCCGGAGCGGCGCCCACGCGTTCGAAGAAGGTCAGACCCTCTGTACACCGCGCCGATTGTGCTCCACCAACCAGCTCGAGTGCGTCGTAATTCCAGCTCCGGGTTTGGTTACGAACGGCAAAATGCGATAGTCGGCGCGACAGTGCGCTTCCGTCAGCGTCACATTGACGTAGCCGCGGCGGTTGTTGAACATCTTCAGGTGTGGATTCTCGCGATACCAGTCCGCTGTCGCCGGGCGCTCGTCGGTACTGTCGCCGCCCGACGAAATCGACGTGCCGGTGAACTCGCTCCCTACTGCCGCCGCCTTTTCATTCTTCCAATCGACCTTCAGATCGGTAACCCAACTGGAATGGATGTCGCCGGTGATCACGATCGGATTGGACGGCTTCCGGTCCGCCAGGAAATCCATCAAACGGTTCCGGCATACTTCGTAACCGCTCCACTGGTCCATGGAAAGCGCCTCGTCGACGCCGGGCTTCATATCAATGCGCGACATCAGCAACTGGTTGGCGATGATGTTCCAACGTGCGCGCGACTGGTCGAGCGTCCGCTTCAGCCACGCCTCCTGAGCATCGCCCAGGATGGTCGCGTTGGGGTCGTAGGCGCCGTCGCACGGCGCCTTGGCGCCGTCGCCGCACGGCTGATCGGTGCGGTGCTGGCGCGTATCCAGCACGGCGAACTCGGCCAGGCTCCCACATCCAATCGTGCGATAAAGCTGCATCTTCGTGCCCCGCGGCAGCGAGGAAATGCGCAACGGCATGTGCTCGTAGTATGCCTGATATGCGTTTGCGCGGCGCTCCAGAAACGCCTCGCGGGTCTGCGTGTCCTCGGGCACATCGCCCGCGTAGTTGTTGTCCACCTCGTGATCGTCCCAGGTCAGAATCCAGGGGCAATGCGCGTGCATTTTCTGAATCGCGAGATCCGACTTGTAAAGCGCGTGGCGATTGCGATAGTCCGAAAGGGACACGATTTCCGCGCTGTTGTGTTGGCGCACTCCGTTGTCTCGCGTGCGGCCTTCGTAGATGTAATCGCCGAGGTGGACCACCAACTCGGGATCGTCGGCCAGCATGTGTTCGTAGGCGGTCCACAGGCCGGCTTCCCAGTGCTGGCAGGAAGCGAACGCGAACTTGAGGCGAGCGGGCGATTCGCCCGGACGCGGCGTGGTGAGTGCGCGGCCCACGGGACTCGACTCCTTCCCCACGCGAAAGCGATACCAGTATGGCCGCCGCGGTTTCAGCCCCGCCACCTCGACGTGCACCGAATGCGCCAGCATGGGCGCCGCTACCGCCTTGCCCTTCTTCACGACGCGCCGCAGGCTCTCGTCCTCGGCGACGATCCACTCCACCTCTACGGCGGCTGTGTTCATCCCGCCGTCCTGGAGCGGATCGGGCGCGAGCCTCGTCCACAACACAAACCCGTCGGGTGACGGATCGCCGGACATCACGCCGAGCGAGAACGGATTTTTTCGGAATGGTGGCGCGGCGTAGACGGTGGATGCGAGCGCAACGCTGCGAATCAGGAACAAGCGGCGGCTGAGGGTCATGCGGCTGATTGTACAGTACCCGGTTTACACACGGATGAAGCCGCAAGAGCCGTTCTGTTCAACCACGAGTTAGGCTGCCTGTTCTTTTTCCTTACGGGCCTCAACTGGAGCCGAAATCCGGTCGAATTGCCGGTTCAGTTTTGCGACGAGAGCCGGCGCCTGAATGACCACCGCCAATTCCCGCCGCCCATCGAGACTGCGTGCTGACAAAGAGAAGCTGCCGAAAACAGCCGTCGCATGGTCAATCACAATCAACCTGCCGTGGGGCAGCAACGGGTCGCCGGGAAGGCCGCGCTGGATTTCGACCGACACGCCGTTCCTCTGGCGATCGCGGATGATGGCCAGCACTGCCGGGTCGGACAGTTTGTGATCCATAATCCGTATGGATCGAGTGGCGCCGCGAAGGAGCGCCTCGATTCTTGCGCGCGAGGAACCCGGACCGATAATCAGGCGATCGGATTTTGGTTCGGGGTTCGACAGTCTTCCAGCATCGCATTGAAACAGCTCCACCAAACCGGTAACGATGTCCGAGTCGTCGCTAGTGAAGACGAAGTCCCGAGTGCGCCGGAAACACTTGCGCGTCAGGTTGAGCGTCGCCACCAGCGCCTTGGACTCGTCGGCAACCATGTATTTGGCGTGATACTTCGGGGCGGCGCTCGGGAGCTGATGGATTACGACTCCCATACGGCTCAGGCAACCCGCCAGGGGTCCGAGCCGCTTTCCCCAGCCCTTGGCCCGGCCCGTCATCAGGGCTTCCACGCGCACTCCGCGCGCCACCGCTTCTCCCAACTCGTGAAGCACGCTGAGATCGTCACAGCGGAAGACGGAGAGTAACAGGGAGTGCTTCGCCGAACGGATGAACTCGATTACTGCCTCTCGCCGCTTTTTGGCCTTTGATGCCACCCGCTCATTCGACTGCCCGTTGGCTTTCTTTGCGGGCTTCGAGACCAGTAGGAGACCTTGGCCGCGCATTACAGGTAGCGCTCCTTCTTGGGGACGTCCCAAGTCAGGGACTGAATGGCAGACTCGCGGTCGCCCAGCAGCTCGCTGCTCAGGGAGGCGAGTGGAATCGATGAATCGATCGAAACGTGATATCGAATTGCCGGCCGGTCGCCGTTCGAGATCTCGCGCGCTTCGTAGGAAGCCGCGAAACGATTCAAAACGGATTCAACGCGTTCGGCCGCCAAAGCCGGACCGGACCAGACGACCTGAAGCGTGAGGCTCCGGAATTTCTGTTGCTTTCCGCCGTAGCTGCTGAAGGCAACGAGGATGGCGCAAAGGAACAGCGCTCCCAGTCCGGCGACGCCAAAGTGGCCCATACCGGCAGCCATTCCGAGGCCGAGCAGGAGAAAGAGCACCGTTGCGTCTTTCGGATCGTCGACCGGCGTGCGGAAGCGGACGATGGCGGCTCCTCCCATGATGCCGACCGCCCGAGCGAGCGAATCGCCAACCATCATGATAACCAGGGCGCCGGCGATGCATAACAAAATCTGGGCTTGTTCCATCGGTTGAGCGATCGGCCTGTCCTCAGAGGCGTACCGCTGGACGGTGGTGACCAAAAGTCCGATCGCGCCCGCCACGAGAAGCTTCAGCAGTCCGAGCAGCGAATCCGGTGATATGGGGGAGACTGCCGGAAGCAGTGTCCTGGACCAGTTGAGTCCGAGGACGACCAACGCGGTCGCGGCGACCGCCGGCACAGCTACCGAGAGCACTCGTCGATGAGTCGGTGTGAATTCCATAAATTTCTCAGGATCGTAATGCGCTCACTGGCGCGCTCCACAGCGGGGCGAGCAGAGGGTTGGCATTGTCGATGGCCGTTCCTTCGGATTGAATGAGTGCCAGCAGATAGCGGCCGGCGGTGTCGAGGCCGGTCAGATTCTCGAGGTCGACAACCACGGCTTTCTGGCCTTGCGTGCGTCTCCTGACCGTATAGATATCTTCGAGCTCAGCCACCCATGCCCCACTGAGCTTGCCCTCCAGGTACAGGCGGATGGTGTCGGTCGTCTCGTTGACCGTAATTCTCAGCATGCCTGCTTAGTGGGCACGCCAGAGGCCAGAAGGTAAATTGCACAAAACGCAAGATTTGCGCGGCCGAAGGTCGGGACTGTCAGGAGTGTCGGTGACGGCGGGCTGACACTGGGTCGGCGGTCCGACTTCCGGACACTACGCCGGTTTCTGGATGCCCAGTTTGTCCATCCGATAAAGCAGAGTCGTCCGCTTCATGCCAAGCTTAGCCGCCGCGCCCTTCGGCCCACCGATAACCCCCTTGGCTTCCTTGAGCGCGCGCCGAATCGCCTCCCGCTCGACGTCGTCCATGGTGCCGGTTCCCGACATCGAGGAAGACTCCTCCGGCTTCTCCTGCTCTTCGACATCGAGCTCATGCAGCGAAATTCGTAGTGTGTCTCCGGTGGAGAGGATCGTCGAGCGTTCGATCAGGTTCTGCAATTCGCGAATGTTCCCGGGCCAGTGGTATCGAACGAGGCGGTCCACAGCGTCAGCAGGAATCGATCGGATGTGTTTGCCAAATCGCCGCGAGAACTCCTGCGCGAAGTGCATCGCCAGATAGGGGATGTCTTCCTTCCGGTCGCGGAGCGGCGGCACCAGGATCGGAAAGACGTTGAGCCGGTAATAAAGATCGCCGCGGAACTGATTGGCTTCCGCCATCTTCTTGAGGTCGCGATTCGTTGCCGCCACCAGCCGCGCATCGGTGCGGATGGTTCGCGTGCCGCCGAGGCGCTCGAATTCCTTCTCCTGCAAAACCCGAAGCAACTTCGGCTGCAGCTCGAGCGGGATCTCGCCGATCTCATCGAGGAACAGCGTACCCTGGTGCGCGATTTCGAAACGCCCGACCTTCTGCGCGATCGCCCCCGTGAACGCACCTTTCTCGTGCCCGAACAGCTCGCTTTCAAGCAAGCCGGTAGGGATCGCGGCGCAGTTCAGTTTCACGAACGTCCCGCTGCGCCGCGAGTTCTTCTGATGAAGCGCCCTCGCCACCAGCTCCTTGCCGCTGCCGGTCTCGCCGTAGACCAGAACCGTCGCATCGGTCGGCGCGACGATTTCGATTTGCTGCAGCACTTTACGAATTCCCGGGCTGCTCCCGAGGATCTCATCGGACGGTGTGGCCGACTGAAGTTCTTCTTCCAGGTACAGCTTGGCTTCGTTGAGGCGCCGATTCAGTTCCTCGACACGCTCGAACGACACGGCGTTTTCCACCGCAATCGCGAGCTGAGCGGCGAGCGGCAGTAAGGTGTTCAGTTTGGCGGATGTATAGGCGTCGTCCTCACGGCTGCCGACGCTGATGACCCCGACCTTCCCCCGCGCCGTTTTCAGCGGAATGGCACACATGCTGCGGATGTGCTGTTCCATCAAATTGCGCCCGTAGTCGCCCTCTACTCGAGAAATCCTGGAAAAATCGTAGATTTCCGGCTGCCCCGACTTGAATGCCTGGCCGCTTGCGGTGTCTTCAGGGACGAGCTGGTCCTGCAGCCTGAAGATCTTTTGGCTGGGATTGGCCTGCACTCGGAATCGCAGGTTTCGATCCTCCGGGTCCACGATCGACACAGCCAGGAATTCGTGCGGCACCGCTTCACGCACCAGGTCCGAGACGTGCTCGAACAGGCCGGACAAATGATGTTGCGTCACCAGCGCGTTGTTTATCTCGAGCTGCAGTCTGAGGCGGTCGCGCTCCTGCTCGACGCGCTCCCGATTCAGAATATTCTCGACCGCGATGGCAATCGGCTTCAGGACATTGTCCATGAAGCTCAGTTCCTCGTCCGAATACGGGATGCCGGACTCGGTCGCGAACACCAGAACCCCGAGGCGGTGCGCCGCGCTGGTCAGAGGAACGTGGCAAGTCGATCGTATGTTCTCTTCCCGCAGGATCTTCACCAGATTCGGATACCGCGTCTCGGCAGCAACGTCCGCGATGTACCGCCTCTTTTGCTCGCGGATCACTTCTCCCGCGGGGCTATCATCCAGGCCAAACGTCAATCCGATGTAGATCTTATGCGGCCGGGCCGAGTAGAATCCGGCGACTTCGATCAGCCCGCGAGCCTCGTCCTGAAGGAGGAGAATCAGCCGGTCGAAGTGAACAAATCGGGTCAGCCTGGCGGTCAGCTCCCGCAGCAGTTCCGGGATCGTTCCTTGCGAGACGATCGACGAAACAACGTCCAGCAAAGCCTGTTCGCTATCCAGCACGGGCTTCTGATCAGGCGGCATCCCTCTCAGTATAGTGCGATCCGATGGGTAGAGGAGCCCTTCGTGTCAGCCCGCTGACACCGTGTCGAGTGCCTGACCCGCCAGACTTTGACAGCACGCCGGCGAATTCGACTAATTTCCTGATTCCACTTGAGTTGCCGTTTGGCAGCCGTAATGCCTTCCCGCATGTGATCATGAATCGCCTTTCAATCCTGGTTCTCTCAATTGCAGCCACCGGCCTCAGCGCAGAATCTGATGACGCGCAGTCGCTCGTTCGTGAGGAGCCCGCCGCGGTTCGGTTCGAGATGAAGCGCCGGCCATCCCTGCGTGTCGGCGACTGGCTGAAAATGGACTTCCGGGCCAAGGTTCAGACGGACCTGGCCGGCTCGCCGGACCGGCCACTGGAAGAGGGCTTTTTCGATCCCCGCCGAGCGCGTGTCGGAGTGGAAGGCAGGCTCGGACAAGACCTCGAGTTCGAAGTCGAATATGAACTCCTCCCCAACGACCATCAGTTGCGCGATGCCTTCCTGAACTATCGGCGCATCCGGCGGCTGCAGCTCCAGGCCGGAAAGTTCAAAATCCCATTCGGTCTCGATCAGTTGACCGGTCCAACAAACCTGGATTTCGTTTACCGCTCGCGGATTGGCAGCCAGCTCGCGCCGGGGCGCGACACGGGGTTCATGCTACACGGCAACCTGTTTGAGAAAGGCCTGCGCTATCAGGCCGGCCTGTTTCTGCATGACGGAGAGATCGCCGAGGCCACGAATGATGTTCGCACCGGCAACCGGACCTTGGCGGGTCGCATCACCGCAACTCCCGCGACATTCTTCCCGATGCCCTCGCTGTTCAAAGGCTTGGAATTAGGCACAGCGTTTACGCACGGGCAGGTTTCCGAGGGTGCGCACAGTCTGCGCGGCCGTACGGCAGCCAGTGAAACATTCTTGTCGCGCTTGTACGTCAACGGCTACCGGACGCGGCAAGGAACCGAGATGACCTGGCTGATCGGCTCGCTCTCCCTGCAGGGCGAGTTCATGAATGTGCGCGAGCAGCGGCGGGGGCAGAGCCTTGCCGGCAGCGATCTCCCCGACCTCACGGCTCGCGGTTGGTACGCGAGCGCGACACATCCGATCTTCGGTGCGCGTCCGAAGGGGAACGACAGTAACCGCCTGCATGCGATGGTCCCGGGTTTTCACAAGGGCCTGCTTGAAGTCGCCGCGCGCTACGAGCAACTCCGATTCGCGAGCGGCTTCTCGCCCTCCGCCCCATCACGAAGTCCGCGCGCCGCGCATGTCCTTCCGAACAGCGAGCGCGCGCTGACGCTCGGCGTAAACTGGTACGCCAACCGCTACACGAAGTTTCAGCTCAACGCGATTCGCGAGACCCTCGAAGATCCGCTGCGCTCGCCCGTCTCAGGAATGACGCGCTTGTGGTTGTTCGCCGGCCGCGTCCAGTTTGTCCTCTAACAGAACACGGTATCTGGAGAATTCAGATGAAGATTCCCACCGCACTCTATACGACTGTCCTCACGGCGCTGGCTGCCGGCGCTGTCTCCACGGCAGCCGCAGCAACGGCCGACGAGTTGTTCGACGACAGCGTAGTCCACGAGATTCGCCTGACAACTCACCCTTCGGACTGGCGGAAGTTGCGGGAGAACTACTTCGATAACACCTACTACGTGGCGTCGTTCGCATGGCGCGGGATCGTCGTAGAGGACGTGGGAATTCGCTCGCGCGGGAACGGAAGCCGCAGCAGCGCAAAGCCTGGATTGAAGGTTGACTTTAACCGCTTCACGCCCGGACAGGAATTTCTCGGACTCAAGTCGCTTGTACTCGACAATCTGACCCAGGACCCCACCTTCATCAGAGAGCGCCTCAGCATGCTGATGTTTCGAAGGATGGGTTTGCCGGCGCCGCGCCTGGCTCATGCCCGCCTGATCGTCAACGGCGCCTATGCCGGCCTTTACACCATCGTCGAGCGAATCGATCAGACTTTTCTGAAGCGGACTCTGAACGAGAACGACGGCTATCTGTACGACTACGAATGGTCTGACGAGAACTGGTTTGAGTACCGCGGATCCGATCTGTCGGCCTACTCGCCCTATCCGTTTCAGGCCGAGACTCACGAGCAGAATCCGGATGCCCGGCCCATCGAACAGATGATCCGAACGATGAACGAAGTCTCCGACGAGAAATTCGTCCGTGCGATGTCCACGTATCTGGATCTGAATCGCTTTCTCGACTACCTCGCGACTGAGACCTTTCTCGCCGAAGGCGATGGCCTTGTCGGCGAGTGGGGTCTGAACAACTTCTATCTGTACCGCTTTCAAGGCTCGAGTATTTCCACGCTCATTCCCTGGGATAAAGACGTCACCTTCCAGGAGGCGGACCGGTCCATCTGGCGCAATATGGAACGGAATGTTCTCACCCGGCGCGTTCTCGCTGATGCGAAGCTGCGCGCCTACTTTCTCGAGGCGCTCGAGCGGGCCATGGAACTGGCTGGCGGGCCGGGCGGTTGGCTCGAACAGGAAATCGATCGAGCTTCCGAACAGATTCGCACTGCCGTGAGCGACGATCCGCACAAGCCTTTTTCCTATGCGGACTTCGAACAGGATGTCAGCCATTTGCGCTACTTCGCTTTCGAGCGTCCGGGATTTGTAGCGAACCAGATCGCTGACAGCCGGGCTGGGAATCAGTAGACCAACCGCTCCTTCTGGCCGCGCTCAGAGCCTGACCGGAAGAGCGGTTTTCCCTGAATCGGGATATAATGCCGATATCGACCGTGACGGTTAGTCGCCGCAATTTCATCGAAGCTTCGATCGGAGCGCTGCTAACGGCCCCCTTCGCCCGAGCGGGTGCGACCTGCCGCCGTCGTCCCTATGTTCAGAACATCCGCCGAACCAGGGCGACCGTGCGCTGGACAACCTATGAGGAAGGTCAAGCGTCGGTAGCTGTTCGGGCTGGTGGCGCCGAGAGAATTGTCCCCGCTAAGTCCGTGTACTTTCCCGCCGACGACACCGGCCTCCATTTCTCGTACTACCGGCACGAGGCAGTGATCACGGAGCTCGCGCCGGGCGCCGATTACTCATACGTGGTACGGCTCGACGGTGACGACGTGGTGCCAGACACGGGCCTGGGCTTCCGGACCACGGGTGTCACCCCGTTCACGTTTCTCGCCGTTGGCGATACAGGCACTGGTTCTGCGGAACAGCGCCGTCTTGCGCAGTTAATGGAAGCTGAAGGTCCGGGGCTGCTCGTCCACACGGGCGACCTGGTCTACCCCACCGGGCAACTGGAGCTTTACGAACGCCTTTATTTCGACTTCTACCATGCCACTATGAGCCGGGTGCCGTTTTTCCCTTGCCCCGGGAATCACGACTACTATGAAACACTGGCCCGGCCGTACGTCAGCATTCATGACCTGCCAGTCGAGGACGTTCCCGCCAGCGATCACGGCCGCTACTACTCATTCGATTGGGGTGATTTGCATTTTATTTCCCTGGACAGCAACGAGTCGCTCGTGCAGGCGGCATCCGGTCGCGGGCAGATGCTGCGGTGGCTTGAACGGGATTTGGCCGCGACGAAGAAGTTCTGGCGGGTCGCGTACTTTCACCATCCTCCCTTTGCGTTCGGCCCAAACATTCGGGATCGGGAAGCGGTGCTGGCGCGCTCGCATGTCGTTCCCATCCTCGAGCGATACGGAGTACCGCTGGTTTTCAACGGTCACGAGCACAGCTATCAGCGCACACGCGAGATCAATGGCGTCGTCTATGTGACGACGGGCGGCGGCGGCGCCGGGCTCTATCGAGTGGACCCATCCGACCTGTTGGCCGCCGGTAAATCCGCGCACCACTATATGCGGGGGGAAGTGAACGGGCGCCGGCTGGCGTTGCGCGCGATCGGCCTTGACGGACAGGAATTCGACCACGTGGTCCTGAATCCGCCGCCCGTGCTATCGCGCCAAGGGGTGCTGAACGCCGCCTCGTTTACGACGGAGATCGGAAGTGGCGCGATCGTGAGCGTGTTTGGCTGGCAGATGGGTGTGGAGACACTGGACAATGGAGGGCGGCCGCTTGATAAGACCTCGGGCGTTCGTGTGTTGCTCGGCGATCAGGAACTGCCTCTCCTGATGGTTTCTCCGACTCAGGTCAATGCGGTGTTGCCTGGGAATATCACGGGCAGGGCGACGCTCCAGGTCATTACCCCAGGCGGCTCGGCGAGCTCGGACCTGGAGATACTCCCGGTAGCTCCGGCGTTGTTCCCAGCCGTAACTGACAGGCGCGATTCGCTGGTGACACCAGATTCGCCTTGCGCGCCGGGATCCGAAGTAAGTCTGTTCTCCACAGGATTGGCAGGGTTTGGCGGTTCAGTCAGAGCTTTAGTGAGTACCGAGGCTGTTGCGGCGCGATTGTCCTCAACGTTCGCCTCGGGCCTGCAACGAATCACGCTAGAGCTGCCATCGTCCCTCGAATCGGGCACACATCTGGTGTCCGTAGAAGCGGAAGGTGTTCGGAGCAACGCGGTTCCAGTCGCCATCCGCGCGTTTTCCTAGTCTCTGATCTCCTGATGGCGGCTGGCGTTCCCTTGTGCTCTATGCGGGTATCTTCACGGTTTGACCAGCAAGGTTTGACCAGCGCGGATCTTGTCCCGATCATTGAGTTGGTCGCGATTGGCTTCGAAGATC
>JBOGMR010000173.1:0-2880 GCA_050746825.1 Bryobacteraceae bacterium
CTGAAGAGATCCGCACCACGACCGCAGCGGCGCGCAAAAAAGCCGAAGCGGCGGCGCGGCAGAATTTCGGCCGCAGTCCGATTCATCCCGACGAGATCGGCGACATTATGGCGCGCACGCTCGACAAGGATTCCATCATTGTCAGCGAGAACCTCACTGCGCGCTATGCGTCCTTCCCGTTCGGTTTCCGCGAGGGCGAACCGATGTGGCTTGCGAACACGGGCGCGGGTCTCGGTTGGGGAATCGGCGCTGCGACCGGTGCGAAGCTCGCTGCGCCCGACCGTCCCGTCGTGTGCTCGATCGGCGACGGCTCGGTCATGTACAGCGCGTCAGGCCTGTGGACGCAGGTGCGATATGGCATCCCGGTCCTGACCGTTGTCTGGAACAATCAAAATTACCAGACCGTGCGGCAAGCCTATCACGGTTACGCCGGCCGCATGGCGTCGAGCGGACACTACGCCGGCATGTACCTGGGCGATCCCGACATCGATTTCGTGAAGCTCGGTGAAAGCCAGGGCGTGCGCGGCGAGAAGGTCTCGGCGCCCGCCGATCTCGCGCCCGCACTCAAGCGCGGTATGGCAGCAACTCGCGACGGCAAGCCGTACCTGGTCGAAGTTGCGACTGCACGCTACGGCGGCGGCGCCGAATCAAGCTGGCACGAATCGTTCAACCTGGCTGAGCGCCGCAAACGCAAGGTGTAGCCGCACCCTCACTCATACCGCAACGCCACCATCGGGTCGATGTGCGCGGCACGGCCGAATGCTTTTCGCGCCGCGAACTGCGCTTCCTCAGGCGCGTAGCCGGAGTCGATACGCTCTTGCTTTTCCAGATCGAGGCGCCCGCGAATCTCGCGGTCCAAATCCGTGTGACGCTTGCGAAGTGGCCACCACATGAAGGACCTCCTTCTATGCCGGACGCATCACCCGCGCGATCGCACGCGCGAGCCGATCCCATTTGGACTCCTCCGCCACAAGCTGCTTCTTGCCTGCCGCCGTGAGCCGGTAAAACTTCATCTCGCGTCCACGATCGGTCTTCTCCCACTTCGAGTCAATCCAGCCCTTGCGCTCAAGCCGGTGTAGCGCTGGATAGAGCGACCCGTGCTCCACTTGCAGCACCTCATCGGACGTGCGCTGGATGTGCTTCGCGATACCATGCCCGTGCATTGAGCCGAACAGGAGCGTGCGGAGAATCAGCATGTCGAGCGTTCCCTGAAGCAACTCGACGCGGCCGGAGGGTTCCTTCGCCATAAGCTGGTAGAAATTCTACCATGGCCACGCCGCTGGACAGCTCCGGATTCGCGCCTACACTGAACCGGACATGCGAACAAGTTGTCTCCTGCTGTTCTGCATCGCAGCGCTTATTCGAAACGCCACGCGACGGAGACTGTCGTCGCACCCGTCGCTGCGAACGCCAACGCCGGCGCGCATGGCTATCTCAACACCGGCCGCGACATGCTCGCACTCTTCATCGCCTCCGGCAACGGAATCAAGCCCGGCACGAAGCTGGGCGTGATCCGTAACCTCGACGTCGCACCCACGCTCGCGCGCCTCCTCGGTGTCGAACTCAAAGGCGTCGCGGGCCGGCCGCTCAGCGACATTTTGAAGTAGTCGCACTGTCGCCCTCGGTCTTCGGCTGATTTTTTGCTGTCATCGCGGAATTTCTTCGCACCCGGCGGTCTGGCAAGGATCGTTCAATCGGGTGGCGCATCTGCGACAGCGTAGCCGAAGGAAGCCTTCCACTACACAAGCGCTGAAGGGCCAGAATGAAGATGTGCACCTGAACATCCCGGCGCGCCTTGCGGTTGAATGCCGTAAGACGTCCGAATGCGCGGCCTGGCTCAACGCGTTGCCCGACGTAGTCGGAGACCTGGCGCGCCGGTGGTCACTGAAAATCGGGGCGCCGTTCGACAGCGAGGACATGAGCTGTGCATGGGTCGCACCCGTTGCCCATTCCGATGGGACGCCGGCGGTACTGAAGCTCGGCATGCCGCATATGGAAGGCAGGCACGAGCTTCACGGCCTGCGCTTCTGGAACGGAGATCCCTCTGTGAGACTCCTGGACGCCGATGAGGAGCTTGGCGCCATGTTGCTTGAGCGTTGCGAGCCGGGGACAGCCTTGCGCTCGCAGCCGGAGTCGACGCAGGATCTGGTGATTGCAGGTCTGCTGCGTCGTCTCTGGCGCTCGCCATCGGTACCGCATCCTTTTCGTTCCTTGGCGGCTCTGATGAACCATTGGAGCGAAGAAACACTGGCCGATGCCGGACGATGGCCCGATACGGGGTTGGTCCGTGAAGGCTTGCGCCTCTTTCAGGAGTTGCCAGGCACAGCTTGCACAGAGGTATTGCTCGCGACCGATTTGCACGCGGGCAACGTGCTTCGATCGGAGCGGGAGCCGTGGCTTGTAATCGACCCCAAGCCGTTCGTCGGCGATCCGGCCTTCGACCCGACACAGCATCTGTTCAACTGTGCGCCGAGAATGCGCTCGGACCCGCATGGGACGATCCGACGCATCGCCGATCTATGTGGCGCCGATCACGAGCGCGTTCGACTGTGGATGTTTGCACGCGCGGCGTCAGAGCCGCGCGATGATTGGACCCATGTCGAAGCAATTGACCTCGCCCGAGCCATCGCGCCATAGTCACCGCATGGCAGCTATGTGAGAAGCTGGTTTGGAATGCTGCGAAGGTGTGGCTAGCCGAACGGACGGTCTTTCGGCGGAGCGTGGGACGCGGCGATACTGCTTGCCTCGCCTGCCGCTAGCCCTACTTTCGCAGTTTTAGAGGTGTTTTACTCACGCAGCAGGCTGTTCATCGGCTCGGGGCGCAGACTTTGGACTAGATGAAAGAATAGTGGGCATCCAGCGGTCCAGATCCATCTTCTC
>JBOGMR010000174.1:0-4949 GCA_050746825.1 Bryobacteraceae bacterium
GTCCCGACGACGCTACGGCTCTGCGTATCGATAATGACGATGCCCGGTACGGCTGCGGCGTTGATTCGGGGATCTGTCCCGACCGGCACCTACAGGAAGCGATCGTCCGGACTCAGCACCGCTTGCGGGGCTGCAGCCCGTCGGTAAGGTTGATGGTTTGGGTAATCCTGAGCGTTGCCTGTTCTACGATCGAGACACGCGGCGGGACCTGAGGAAAGAACGGATTCCCGGCCTCGATGCCCAAATTCGTCAGGTAGACGCGCTTAAGTCCTGCGCCATTTTTTCAGGGTGACGGTTGTGCCTTGACCCACGATGGATCTCCAAGTCGTCCATGAGTCGCTTGGCACCCGGAAGACCCATGCCCAAACCGCCGCTGGTGGAATAACCTTCGCGCATTGCGAGAGCGATATCCGCGATGCCTAGGCCCCGATCCTGAAACTCGATTTCGATTCCGCGACGGTTGTCGCCTTCGAGCGAATGCCAGCGCATCACTCCTTCACCGGCATACTTGAAGATGTTCCGCGCAAGTTCCGACGCGGCGGTCACAATGCGCGTGACGTCGTTGTCGGCGAAGCCTAACTGCACCGCCACTTCGCGGATAATCCGCCGCGCGGCCACAACATCGCCCTCTGAACGAATGGGGTGTTCGGCCCGAGTCATAGCGGTGGTAGTGGTGTGGATGGCACGGGATCACTTGCCCAACACGGGACTGAACACACCGACCGCTCCCAACGCAATTCTCGCACAGAAATGTAGAACAAGGCATATCAAAGGAGAAAATCGGCCGCAAGAGGAGGCCGCACGCCCTCCCTTCACCATCACCTCGGGCGGGCGCGGCCGCGAGTTGTAGTTCGAAGACTGTACGAATGAGTATGCACCCGTTGTACACATTGGGAGTTCGCCGGCGCGACGTTCGCCACCCGGCGGTTGCGCGCCAGGAAGTCGCCGCTCTCGCAGACCGGGCCGACCACGTCCGCCAAAATCTCCGGGCGGTCCGTCCGGCGCAGTTTCGGGAGCGAGGCAAACGAGTCTTGTACACGTCGATGCTGTATATTCAGATGGATATGAACTGCCCGAAGTGCGGCACGGAAGTGCGGGACTTCGAACACAAATGTCCCGGGTGCTTTAGCGATTGCGGGTACCCTAATGTTCGCAACGCCGAGCGGCCGGGCGAGGTCCAGGCTCTGGAACAGCGACTGCAGAGGGCAGAGGAAGCGGCCGCGGCTCGCGGCTGTGAAGCGACTCTGTTAGAGTTTCGGAGGGCTGTGCGGTCATCGCGGGCAGTTCTGTGCCGAAGTATTGGAACTGCCATGAAACTCGTATCGAATGATAACGAATTGTACGCGTCCTTTTACGACTTGGTGGGCATGGGAGCGCGCCGAGCCGAAGACACAACACTTGAATTGCAACGACTCCTTGCGGACGACATTCTCTTTCCCCAGTATCGGAATGAGATCACGCGCTTCGGCGATTGCTCCTTGACGCTAAAGGAAGCCTCCATCGACGAACGAACGACGGTATTTGAAGAAAATTCGCTATACTTCTGTATTCGGCATAACTTGGGAATTCGGAGACCCGCAGTACCGATGGGGTTCCGCGCAACTTGGAGCCGACGCGATGAGCTTGCGGCAGCGAAACTTGAACCAGGTTTACAGGCGAGCACGAAGCCGGAAGAATTCGCACGCGTCTTGACAAGGCTTGGCGGGACTAGTGAGGACGACCAGTTCATCGAAGTCCACATCTACGGACCCTTGCACCGCTCAAGCATTGCACATGCCGCAATCGCGAAACCGAAACAGAAAGCGGACAAAGCCATCGTGAGGCAACTCGAGGCTAGTCTAAGATCAGTCGGAGCGACAATAGAGATATACGGATGAAAGCGCTCATATCCGGACAAGCCGGTGTGGCAGTTCTGATAGACAAGGACCGTCTATCCTCTCTCCATTTCGGCTCATCCGAACCGATCCCCCGATCACCAACCGATCTCGCCTTTCTTCTCGCCGACGCAAGCGACGTGGTGGAATTGTCAGCGACAACATTGGACAAGGCCGCTGCAGCGCTGGATCTGTCCTGGCGACAAGATCGCGCTTTACAGCTAATCCTGATCTTGCTTGATCGCGAAGCCGACGACGAAGCGCGACGGCTATCCGCAGAGTGCTTGAAGGAACTTCTTACGGATACGAATGTCTCTGAATTCATTTGCAACCGGCTTTTCGCTGCTCCGCTACCGAAATCCGCCGACCTTTTGGGCTCCGTGATTCTCGCGCAGGCCGGCAGGGACGAAACACTCGAACGTTTACTTGAAGAGCTGGGGGAGTCCCAGCCACAGATAGAGTCCCGTCGAAGAGAATGGGAAGCCATGCGTCCGGAGACGTTTGGTGGTGCGCGGTCTAAAGAGGAATTTGGTTATCTCGCCGTGGTCAGCGGCGCCTTTCTGAGGCTCGTCCAATCAACGCCGGACCGAGTAAACAATGTACTACTTACTGCTTTGGCGGATCGAAGATTCAGTAAGCTGCCCAACTACCGAGAAGTCCTGATGTCGTGGATTCGTCCAGTGCGTGTAACTACTGAAACACTCCCACAAGAATACGACGAAGACGACCAGGATGAGGGATCCCGAAAACCGTCTCTGCCCAAATCGGCGGGGCTGAATCGAAGCCACGCCGTGTTTGAGAACGTGAATAGGCAAAAGGACGCGGTCAAGCAAGCCATGTCCGATGGACGGCGCGACCGAGTCGCCCAGTACGTGGATAATCTCGTCAAATATCAGCTTCATAGGAGCGAGCGCGTTGACGCCGCGAAGTCTCTTTGCGATCTGGCGATGTATGCAAAACAAATCCAAGCGTACGAACTCCAATTTGACCTGGCGTCTCGGGCGACCATCCTGCTGCCTACCGATGGCTGGTCCCAAGCGCAACTTGGTGACGCATGCCTGTGTACCGGGCGGTACGACGAGGCGATAGTGGCGTACGGTGCCGCCGAGGCTTACGGGCAGTCAGAGGTTGCCCGCAATGGTCGCGCCGAGGTCTTGAAGGCTCTGGGCCGTCTCGACGACGCGCTGCGAGAGTACGAGGCCGCCGCCCGCGATTTTCCCCACGATGTGTTCGCCCGCACGGGACGCGCCGAGGTCTTGAAGGCTCTGGGCCGTCTCGATGACGCGCTGCGAGAATATGAGAGCATTCTGGAGAATCTGCCAACCGACCGATACGCAAGAACGGGTAAGGCGACAGTTCTCGCCCTGCTCTCGCGCTGGGAGGAAGCGCTATCCATGTCCAGTTATCAGTTACCAAGAACCGTGGATGATTGGGTGGATTACCATCTGCGAGGCATGATCTTTCTTAGGAAGGGAGAGGCACAATCCGCAATCTCGATTCTCGAGAGTGGCGTTCGCGAGTGTCCCTGGCATATCCAGCGGAGCTATTTCCGAGAGGCCTTAGCAATCGCAAAGCTTCGGGAGTTGGAGTTCTCTGCTGCAATCGACATTTTGGACACCGAGCCAGCACCAGTCTCTCAGGTCCTTCGGATCCACGCATTCGGCGCGCTGGGGGATACAAGGAAGGCCACGACCGCGCTCCAACTCATCAGCAGCAACAGCACTCCTGCGTTGGTCCTTGTGCGCGATGAACTAGAGCGCCGATACCTCAAGCGTGAGCAAACCATCCATTCCGACCAATGGCTTTTCGAGCGCGAGTGCGACCTACTTCTAGCGGCATAAAGGACTCGTATGCTACCTGACTCACGTCAGACCGTTTCCCCGCGGATCAGATCCTCGGGCGTCTCGCGGGTACGGATCACGCGCCACCGGCCGCCCTCGACCAGCACTTCCGGCGGCCGTGGCCGCGAGTTGTAATTCGAAGACTGAACGAAGGCGTAGGCGCCCGCCGTACACACGGCCAACAGGTCGCCGGGCGCGACGTTGGCCACCTCTCGGTTGCGCGCCAGAAAGTCGCCGCTTTCACAAACGGGGCCGACCACGTCCGCGAGGATTGGCGGGCGATCGGTCCGGCGCACCGGGATGATCTCGTGGTGTGACTGATAGAGCGACGGCCGGATCAGGTCGTTCATGGCCGCGTCGACCACGACGAATTCCTTGGCGCCGGTGCGCTTGCGGTAGAGCACGCGGGTGATCAACGCGCCGGCGGGTCCGACGATGGAGCGGCCGGGCTCGATGAACAGCGCCAGGCTTCGGCCCGCAACCTGACTCGCGAGCTTGGCGGCAAAATCGCGGATTTCGGGCGCGGTGTCCGCCGACTTGTACGCGACGCCCAGCCCGCCGCCGAGATCGACGTGCCCGATATCGTGGCCCGCAGTACGCAGGCGCTCGACCAGGGCAAGCACTTTCTCGAGCGCCTCGAGCACCGGGCGCGTGTCCAGCAATTGCGAGCCGATGTGGCAGCTCACACCCGCCGCCCGCATATTTCGTAGCGACGCCGCGCGCTGGTAGACGCCTTCGGCCTCCGCGATGTCGATGCCGAATTTGTGCTCGCGCAATCCGGTGGAGACATACGGGTGCGTCGCCGCGTCGACATCGGGATTGACGCGCAGCGCGAATTCCACGGTTTTGTTCAGCCGCCCGGCGAGCGAATCGATGAGCGACAGCTCCGCCTCGGATTCGCAGTTGAAACTGTGGATGCCGCGCGAGAGCGCATAGTCCACTTCATCGGCCGTCTTGCCGACGCCGGAGAAAACCACCTTGGCGGGATCGCCACCGGCCTGAATGACGCGGTAGAGCTCACCGGCCGATACGATGTCGAAGGCGCTGCCCGCGCGCGCCAGCAAGGCCAGCACGCCCAGCGTCGAGTTGGCTTTCACGGAGTAGCAGATCTTGTGCGGCAGTGCGCCGAGACCTTCGTCGTAGGCGCGGTAGTTCTCGAGAATCGTGCCGCCCGAGTACACATACACGGGCGTTCCGGCGCGCTTGGCGATATCGGCGAGGGGCACTCCTTCAC
>JBOGMR010000175.1:0-7049 GCA_050746825.1 Bryobacteraceae bacterium
AGTTGGAGCCGAACAACACCCGCTGGAACATTCTGCGCGTGCAAGAGATCGTTGCCGTTCAGACCATTCACTCTAACGGAGTCGAATGCGGCCTCAAGGGTGCTTAGTTCGATGGTCGCCGCCAACCCGGCGATGGTCAGATTCGCTGCCGAACCGCTGATGATCACGGCGTCGTTTCCGTTAGTTCCATTGACGACGATCGAATCGCTTTGGCCGTCTCCCAGACCAGCCGCGTTGGCTAATTGGATCGCGACGCGATTCACGCCGGTGCCGGTGAGATCGCCGATGGTGATCCGGTCCGCTCCGCCAGAGACATTAACGTTTACCACTTCCGTGGCCTTGACCTCGTGACGTACGGTCGCGACGTCGCGCGTCAGGATGAGCCGTTTTCCCTGGGCCGACAGCTCTATGTTCTCCGGTGCATTGGAGCCATACATTTGCAACGTGTCGAGTCCCGCCTTGCCATCGATCTCATCGCTTCCATCGCCGGGATTCCAGATAAAAGTGTCATTGCCCTGGCTGCCGACAAGAACGTCGTTACCTTGTCCGCCGGTAATCTGCAAACCAATCAGACCTGCAGGTAAGCTGTGCGCATCGATTTCATCGACCCCCGCTTTGCCTTCGACGAGCAGAACATCGTAGGCGGGCTCAGGATTCAGAATCCTCAGCAGAGTTGACGGGCCGTTCAGGGTGATCACCCCCTGTGGCGCAGAGATCCCGATCACATCATTGTCCGGAGTTCCTCTGACGATCACCGTATCGACGCTGACGTCGCCGAAGCCCGCGCCGCCGGCGAGATCGAGCGTGATCTCACTCACGCCGATACCGGTAAGGTTATCAACCGTGATCCGGTCCGCACCTCCGGACGCCGCAAAATGCACTCGCTCGATGCCAGCCGCGTCAACGGTGACGTTGCCCACATCGCGCGCGAGGTGGAGCCGGCCTGCACTGGCCGTCAGTTCTACGTTCTCCGCGGCGTTCGATCCGGTCATCTGTATGATGTCCGTGCCGGCTTCGCCCTCGATGTGGTCGCTGCTATCGCCCGGCAACCAGAGGAAGGTGTCGTTGCCGGCGCCCAGGGTCACGATGTCAGAGCCTTGCCCTCCCCGAACGGTATCGTCACCGGGCCCGGCAATCAATTCGTCGGCTCCGCCGCTGCCGTTGATGAGGTCGTTACCAGGTCCGCCGTCGAGCTTCATCTTGATCACTCCGGCCGGGATACTCAGCGCATTCAACTGATCGGGTCCTTCGAGTCCGTTCACGATCAGAGTGTCGTTCAGCGCCTCGCATTGTTTGATCGTGACCAGCGGGGAGCCGCCGCTTACTTGGAGAAGCGTGGCGCTCCCGGTTATTGCGAGCACGTCGGCCCCAACGGTCCCATTGACGACGATGGTGTCGGCCGCTCCGTCTCCGACGCCCGAGACCACGGCCAGGTCGATGACGACCTCACTCACACCCGTGCCGCTCAGATTGTTCACGGTGATATGGTCCGCGCCGCCCACAACGGGCAGGTTCACCTTCTCGATGCCTCCGGCGTCCAGCGTTATCGAGGCGATGTTGCGGACCAGGCGAAGCCGGCCATTCACGGCAGAGAGCGCGATGATTTCGTCGGCATTCGACAGGTTCATCTGCAGCGTATCGAATCCGGTTGCGGTGTTAATTCGGTCGTTCCCGTCGCCCGGGTTCCAGATAATCGTGTCGTTGCCCGACAGCGTGTAGATTTCGTCGTCGCCGCGTCCGCCGGTAATCGTGTCGCTCCCGCCTCCTCCGCAGATCAGATCGTTGCCTTCAAGGCCGAAGATCTGGTCGTTGCCGGGAGATCCGACGATGACGTCATTGCCCGTGGTGCCCGTGATGGTGCCCGGACCGGTTGCCACAATCGTTGCCGGGACGCCGTTGCAATAGACGGGCTCGGCGGCCGCCAGAGCGTGAAGCGAACCCACAGCGAGTGAAATGGTGAAAAGTAGTGTCTTCATTGTTGTCTCCTTACCGACCCGCGCCAGCGTCGAGCAGGGCCGCGGTAACTTCTGGATCCGGGTTTGTGGACGCCGCCATCAGCGGCGTGACGCCGACGGCGTCTGAAAGATTAACCGCCGCACCGGCGGCGACCAGCGTGAGAACTGTTTTGGCAGAAGCAAAGGTCGAAGCCAAAATCAGCGGCGTCGAATTTGATCGTCCGATCGGGCCGTGCGCGAACGCGCGCGAAGGGCCGACCGCGGAGTTCACGTTGGCGCCGCTTGCGAGCAGGAGGCGAATACGCTCCGGTTCGTTTGCGCCGATCGACGCGGCCAGAGGCGTGAGCCCGTTTTTGTCAACGGCATCGACGCGGGCGCCTCGCTTCAGCAAAAGCTCGACGGTCTCAATCGTGCCGCCGCCGGCCGCTGCCAGCAGGGCCGTGCAGCCGTCTTCTGTTGCATGGTTGACTTCCGCGCCCGCGTCCAGGAGATGACGAACACTTTCAAACGCGCCACCTCCTCCTGCGGCGACGATCAGGGCCGTCGCGCCCGTTCGGTCGGCGTCGTTCGGACGAGCGCCCGCCGCCAGCAAAAGCCGGACCTTCTCGGGTGAGTACGCGGCCAAGCTCAAAGGCGCCACGCCGAGCTGATCCCGCGCGTTCACGTCCGCCCCCACGCTGATGAGCAGCCAGACCGATTCAACGCTGCCGGCAACTGCCGCGTAATGCACCGGCGTCCTTCCGCGCGGATCCGGACGATTCACCGCGGCCGAGTTAGTCGCCAGCGCCTTCAAAGCGTGGGTTGCGTCCGAGCGGATCGCATGAAAAAAGTCCTCCGGGTTCGCTCCCAAACATCGTGACGCGAACATCAGAACACATACCAGTTGCAGTCGTCTCATAGTGACTCTCGTTCCTCTTGAGTTTTCGGAGCGCGCCCGCGCTCTCTGCAGACGATTGCGGTGAATTGTTCGCTAATTGCTCGCCGGAGTCAGTTGGATCCCGTTAGTAACGTGACGCAACATTCAGAGAGCACGCTATTTATTTGCTCTCGCGCCGACACAGAACCACGAGCGTAAGCGTGTAGTCACTGGACCTATAATGAAGACGCGCGCATGGCTGAACCAGTGCCCGGAGTCCCTGACCCCGCCGTTGACGAAGGCATGGTGCGACAACACCTCGAGCGCGTTCTAGCCAGCCGCGAGTTCGCCGGCTCGCCACGGATGGTGGCGTTTCTGCGTTTCGTCACAGAATTTGCGCTCACCAACCGCGCCGATGAGCTCAAGGAATACCTGATCGCCGTCGAGGTCTACGGACACAAACCTGACTACGATCCCCAGGCAAAGTCCACTGTCCGCGTCGAAGCCACGCGCCTCCGCAACAGGCTCCGCGACTACTACGCATCCTCGGGACAAGGCGATCCCATCCGAATTGAGATGCCGAAGGGAACCTACGTTCCAGTCTTCCGCATGGCTCAGCGCGATGCGATTTCGACTCAAAATGATGTCCGCCCGGCTCAGGCTGCTCCGCCTGAATCTGACGTGCCACGCGAACCCGGCCCTGGACGCAATCGATCGCCCTGGTGGATCACTGTTGCAATCATCGCGGTCGCCGGTCTGGTAGCGGCTGTACTTTTCTTCCGGGCCCGTCCACCGAAGCCATCGACCTCCGTTTCCGCCATCGCCGTACTTCCATTCGTCAGTCTGGCCGCGTCGCCGGAGGACGAACGGCTTTGCGACGGCGTTACGGAAGCTGTGACGTCGGCGCTTGGCCGCACGCCCGGACTCCAGGTCCCCTCGCGCACGGCACTGGCCAATCTCAAGGGCAAAACCGTTGACGTTCGGAAACTCGCCGCTGACCACCGCGTGAACGCCTTCCTCGAAGGAAGCCTTCGCCGCGAAGGCAACCGGTATCTGCTGACCGCTCAGTTGATCGACACGCAGGACGGCTACCATCTCTGGGCGGAAACATTCGACCGAACCACGGAGTCGGCGCTCGACTTTCAGCAGCAGGTTGCGGGCGAAATCGCTAACGCTCTGGTGGAGCGGGTGTCGGGGCGAGTTCCGTGGAGGCAGGCAGGCCGTCCAGGCGGTTCCAGCGAAGCTCGATCGCTACACCTGAAAGCGCACGACCTGCTCCGTCAGAATAGGCGCCAACAGTCCTGGCCGAAGGGCATTCCGCCCCACTTCATCGAGGCGATCCGGCTACTGGAGCGGGCAACGGAGCTCGAGCCGGATTTCGCGCCCGCCTGGTCAGGGCTTGCGCATGCACTCCTGCTCAGCAGCGAGATGGACCGCGCGGAGCGGCAGGCGATGCTAGACCGCGCCAAGTCCGCGGCAAAGCGCGCGATTCAGGCAGACCCGTCTTTCGCCGAGCCGTACATGGTTCTGGGCGATATCGCGTTGTATGTCGACTGGGATTTCCCGGCAGCGGAGGCGGTGCTTCGCCGAGCCATCGAGCTGAACCCGCGGGATGCGTACGCTCAGAGCGAGTACGCTGACGTGCTGCGGATCACGGGCCGCTTTACGCAGGCAAAGATTGAGCTGGCGCGAGCACTCACTCTGGCGCCCGACGATGCGAGTTTGCGGGTTCAGAATGCTCTGCATTTGTACGATGAACGCCGGTGCGCCGAGGTCATCCGCGAAGCCGATCAGGCGCTGACGATTCGGCCGAAACTGACGATGGCGCTATGGATCAAGGGCCTGTGTTATGAAGCCCAACGAGAGTGGTCCGCCGCGGAACGGGAATTCAAGGCGGCCCTGGCGATTGCTCCTGAAGACGGGAGAGCGCTTCCTGCGCTGGGGCATCTGTACGCCGTCAGTGGCAAGCATGCCGGCGCATCGCGGATACTGGCTCAGCTCGAAGCGCTGCAGTCCGCCGGTAAGCGGGTCACATATTCCATCGCTCTCATCTACACTGGTTTGGGACAAAGGGACCAGGCTTTCGCCTGGCTGTATCGTGCCTTCGAGGAGCGCGATCAGAGTCTCCCGTACGCCGGCATCGAGCAGCGATTGATCCCGCTTCGCGAAGACAGACGCTGGAACGCGCTCTTATCAAAACTGCGTTTAAAGCAAAGATAGCGCGGAGAGCGCGGTGGCGGCCAACTGACTGCCACGCGGGCTCCACGACGCCGGGCATTACTGTAACGCCGTTGCGAGCGGGATAAGCGTTTCACCGCTTTGGAACGGTGCGAATAGATTCGCGCCGGAACCGCCGGACTCGCCCCAACTGAAGTGTCTCACCTGGTCATCCGCCAGCTTGCCAATGTAACCCGCCAGCGCCTTCTGGCGGGCGTTGTCGTCTCCCCTTGCATCCGCAGCCTCCGCATCCGCCACAAACTGCAACAGCGCCGCTTCCAGAACCGGTTGATCGATCAGCATTTCTGTAAGCTGCTTGAGGCGCGGGAACGTCAGCAGACGATCGGTGGTCGGAACGACGGGAACTGTCGAGATACCGGGCAGGAGATTGACCTGCTCTCCCAACGCGCCCAGCCGCAGGGAGCGATGGAAGTCCTGCGCGACCTCCGAGAGGATCGCCTTGGCGGATGGGTTGGACGTAGTCGCAACCGGCTCAGCCAAGTGGTCGATGATGCTCGCGAAAGTGACCTTGCCATCGCGATTACGCACTGAGTTGAATACCTGTCCCTGGCGTAGCGGATTCTCCGATTCTTCTTTGATGCGCTTCAAAGCCGCGGCCTGATCTGTCGAGGAGACAAGCCCCACCAGCCGCCCAATGGCCCGTGCCGCAGAGGCAAAGGTCTCATCGAACATTTGCCTTCGGCCTTCGTCGGCTCCCGGCGTTTTTGTGAAATTCAGCGCCGTATAGGCACGTCCGCTGCTCACGCCAACCTCGAGCATGCCAGTCATCGAACCGGTGACGCCCGGAATCGGCTCGGCCGCAAGGCGGACCCGGTTCGGGCTCAACTCGACGGCGGCGAGCTGATAGCCGGCCTTACGGTCAGCCGGGGTGATTCCGAAGGACGCCGGCATAGCTTCTTCCAGACTGGCTGGAAATTTTCCGGCTGCCTGGTGCTGCTGGATGAGCTTCGCGGCGACGGTTCGGAGGTGTTGGTCTATTGCCTGCTGGTTGTACGATTCCCGCAGGCGTTGCACCGCGGGAAGCAACCCACAGATGACAATCATGAGTGCCAGCGCGGCGGTGAATTCGATCAGTGTAAACCCCGCTCGCACGTTTGCGCGCTGGCGGGATTTGACTTGAGTAATGTTCATAGTCTTCTCTCTTCTCTTTCTTGTTTTCGAAGCGCGATGTAAAGCGCTCTCTGCCACCGTATGCGGGGAGTGCACCGCCAACTGCTCGCAATCGCACGTTTGTACGTCGTTAGTAACGTATGTAAGGGCTTGTTTTTCTTGCGCTTGAGTCCGGCAACAACTCAAGGGCGCCTCCCGTTGACGAACCCTCTCGCAGGGCTGTTGCAACACGGAATCGCAATTGGGTGTATGCTGGAGCCACAGAACGTATCGGCTTCAGAAACCCGTGGTGCGGAAAACAAAGGGGGCTTTCAATGCTTCGACTGTTGCGAACTTCATGGATCAGCATGTTCCTGTTTGTAGGCGCCTGGGTCTTTGTGGGGACCTCCATCTACGCTCAGACCGGGCAGGGAATCTTGACAGGTGTAGTCACGGACTCGAGCGGTGCGATCGTTCCCGCGACGTCGGTGATCGTCAAGAACCAGAACACCGGGTTCGTCTACAACGCCGTCACAAACGAGGAAGGCATCTACCGGATTCCGTACCTGAACGCCGGTTCGTACGAGGTCAGTTTTGAAGCCGCCGGCTTCAAAAAACTGCTGCGCAACGATATCCCGATTCGCTCCACGGAGACGCTGCGTCTGGACGTGGTGATGGAAGTTGGCAATGTGGTGGAGTCGGTCAAGGTTTCAGCAGGCGCTCAGTTGATCGAAACCGAGACGTCCACGACCGGCCATCTGGTGTCGGGCACCGAGTTGACGACGCTTCCGACACCGCAGATGAAGATCGAAAGCATGATGTGGTATGTGTCCGGCGTGACGTCGCAGGCGGGCAACGGTCACACAGCCGGCGGCCGCTCGCGTGCGTTTCAAATGACTACCGACGGGGTC
>JBOGMR010000176.1:0-9409 GCA_050746825.1 Bryobacteraceae bacterium
CGCGCGCGCCCTTTTCGACATCGCCCCCGATTCCGCTCTGCGCGTAGACGATCGCGTCATCGTGAATCGTGAGATGACCCGACACCCCGACTTGTCCCGCCAGCAGCACGTTCTTGCCGAGGATCGAGCTGCCCGCCAGACCCGTCTGTGCGCAAATAATGTTGTCTTCGCCGACCACGCACGCATGTCCCACTTGAACGAGGCTGTCGATTTTTGCGCCGCGCTTGACCCGTGTTTCTCCCACGGTGGCGCGGTCCACGGAAGACAGTGCCTGGATTTCCACATCATCTTCAATCACGGCCGGGCCCGACTGCACGATCTTATAGTGTGTACCGTCTGCGCGCCTGGCGAAACCGAAGCCGTCGCTGCCGACCACGACGCCGTTCTGCAGGATCACTCTGTGGCCGATCCGGCAGTGCTCGCGAACCACGGCGTGCGAGTGCGCGATGAAATCGTCGCCGATTTGCGCCCCTTCGTAGATCACCACATGCGGATGAAGCGTGGCGTTGCGTCCGATTTTCACACCTTCACCGACGACCGCGAAGGGGGCGATCGCGGCGTTCTCGCCGATTTCGGCGCTGCTCGCGAGGGACGCGCGCGGATCGATGCCCGGCGCCGGTTTCGGCGGCTGATAGAACAGCTCGAGGGCGCGCGCGAAATCGAAATACGGGTTCGCGGAAATCAGCCGCGCAATCGGCAAATCGGCCGTCTCGGGCGCCACCAGGATGGCGCTCGCGCGCGTCTGCTTTACCTTCGGCGCGTACTTCGGGTTAGCAAGAAAGGTGAGCTCGCCAGGCCCCGCGTGTTCCATCCCCGCGACGCCCGTGATTTCAATATCGCCGTCACCCGCCACGTCGCATCCCAGCCGGCGCGCCAGGAATTCGAGCTTCATTCTAAGCTACAAGGGTACCGCAACGGGTTGGAAGTCAGCAGGAAGCCTGAGCGGGTTGACGCTCTTGCCTGCCGCGTCCCGGAGCGCCACGCCGGCGTTAGAGTTCGCGGCGGCAGCCTCTCACATCCATTTCAAATTCGATGCTGACGATGGGTGGGCGTGAATAGTGCCACGTAATTCCACAATGCGCGGCCTTTCCCATCGGCTTCAGCAGCGTCGTGGGCATCAGCGCGGAAAAATCGTGTACCGTATACACGTCGATGTGGGTTGCATGCTCCCATCCGACGCCAAGTCCCCGGAGGCGCTCGGTCATGAGGCCCATCACAAAGCGCGCCTTTTCGGCCACCGCGTCCGGCGACGTTTCCCCGCGCCGCACCACGTCGTGTGGGTCTAGCGACCCCTCCGGCAGCTCGCCGGCGCCAGCCACAATGAACGTCGGCGCTCCGGCTTCGGCCGGCGCAGCATAGCAGAAACCATACATCGAAGGCTCACCGGGCGGATCGATTTCAGGTGCAACATTTGTCCGCGCGACCGGGTTCAAACCGTCGGCCAGGATGTCCCATTTCTTCAGGATTCCGACGTAGCCCGCGTTGAAATCGGAGAAGCCTTGAAACGTGAATGGCCGTGGCGAGCGGAGCTCGATCGCGCACAGAGCGTGGCGCGGACGTCGCGCGCGATCCAGATGCGCGGCAACCGCCTCGAAACCCGCACTCAGAGGACGAGCGGGCCGCAACGTCACATGCACGATTTCGAACCCGCGCGCCGCCACCGCTCCCGCCGAGTACGGAGCGATTCCTTTCAGAAACGCGTAGCCGCCCTTCGGATTTTCGATTCGCATAGCGAGTTCCCGTTGTGGCAATATATCAAACCTTTTCGATCGGTGACATGTTCCGCAAACCGTGCTCGCATTCGATTCTTCTTCGCGTTACCGGCGGGTCCGCCTCGCTCAGGGTGAAAACGGGCTTCGAGTTGTCCGGTGAAGAGCCGCGGCCCCGGCCTGGCCCCAGGGGAGTTCGCATGGCGCGCGCGACCATGGCGCACGTGACTCGGCCAGGCTCGACGTCACTTCGCAGAAGGGAGCGTGTTCAAGCGGCTACCACGTCAAGCGGCCAGTCACCTGCAAAACGCGCGGGCCGTTATCCGAGAATTGGTTCGTGATGATTCCCGATGAGCCATTCGGCATCCCCGTTCCCGGCATGTTGAACACATTAAAGAAATCGATGTTGACTCGCAGGAACATGCTTTCTCTGAGCTGAACCGCTTTGAACGCCGATGCGTTCATCGACCATCTCGATGGTCCAAGCAGGTACTGATTCCGCAGCGGGTGCAGGTTTGTGTCGTAGTCGACCCGCTGAAGCGTGCCGTTTTTCAAGGGCACGAAGACGGTATTGGTCTCGTAGAAGGGAAAGAGCGGATCGCTGGAGCTGCCGCCGTTGGCGGGCGTCGGGTTAAGCGGCGTCTGGACTGGCTTGTAGACGTTGGGCACTCCCATCACGCCGTTCGGACTGCCATTTGCGGCGGTGCTGTTCACGCGGTTCGCCGGGATGTATCCGTTGAAATAGAGATAGCCGTCGTAGCAGACGCCGCTTCGACAATCCTGGATCGGATACTGCTTGCCGTAGACTTCGGCCTTACCCTGCGGGCCCCACATGTTTGAGGGCAGCGAGAAATACCTGCTGGTGAGCGCGCCGTTGCCCGCGATCTGCCAGCCGCCGATGAGATGGTTGAGAAACCCCCCGGAATTGCGGCCCAACAGTTTGCCTTTTCCGAAAGGCAGATCCACAATCCAGTTCCAGTTCAGGCGATGCTTGGGAATGTCGGTGTCGCGCTTGTAGTTCAGCAGCCGGTTGAGCTCCTGGCTGTCCTGCGGGACTGCGCCCGGTTGATACAGGTTGGGCGTAAACAACACATCGTCGCTCCAGCCGTTGCCTGCCGCGCGCAGTGCGTTGCTCATCGTATAGAAAACCTGGAACGCGTAACCGTTCGAATAGCGGTGCTGTACTTCCGCCACAATGCTGCTGTTGTTCGACCAGCCGGTCTTCTGAAACTGCCGGACCGTGCTGAAGATTTCCTTGTCATATGGTCTGCGCGCCACGTTGGCAAACTCTCCGGTGGGGAACGGCTCGCCCGTGGTTGTGTACCAGATGTAGGCATTCGAGGTGTCGTTGTACGAAAACCACTGGTTCAGCCGGCTTCCGTTGGTGCCCACGTAGCTGAGTTTCGCGCTCGTGTTGGAGACGATTTCTCTTTCGAGCGTCAGATTCCATTCCTGTGCCCGGGCGGTAGGCTGGTGTGGATCCATGTAGTAGACCGTGCCGGTGCCCCTGGTGATGCCGGTGACCGTATTCAAATCCAAAACGTCTTTGCTGTTCAAGCCGGCGATCGTTCGCGGCACCGAGCGTAGAAGATAGTTGGGGAGGCCGTCGGGGCTCTGGTTGGCGGCGTTGAGATTGTTGTCGAAAACCGCGGTGGTGGGAACAATCGCGCGAAGATCGCCGGTGGCGGCGCGAACCTGCTCGGGGAATGCGAACAGAGAATAGCCGCCGCGAACCACGATGGGACGCGCGAGCGGCCCGAGACGCCACGCGAATCCGGCGCGAGGCCCGAAGTCCAGTTTGTTTGGATAAATCAGGTTGCTCGGAATGCCTGCCTGCTCCGGCGTTTCGTATTTCACACCGAGGGTCGAGTACGCCTTCGCGATGGTGGGATGCACGTGCCGCAGCTTCGCCATGTCTTCAACGGAGCGCGCCATGATGATCGCCTTGGTCTTCGGGTTGAATCCCACCAGGCTGTTGTCGGCTTCCGTACTCGGGCGCGTGTATTCATAGCGGACGCCGAGATTCAACGTGAGGCGTGAAGTCACCTTGAAGTTGTCCTGGAAGTAAGCCGCGGTCTCGCCGCCTCGCATGCGGAAGTAAGACCGGAAGAAACGCGCCAGATGGCGCGAGTGCCCCAGGAACAGGTTCGCGGCGTTGTGACCCGTGAACGGAACGGCGCCGAAGGCAGAGCCGGAGGCCGGATCATAGAGGCTCGTTGCCAGTGTTGAAAAATTGATTTGGCCGTAGGTCACCTGCTGGTCGGGAAGCACATCGACGCGTTCGTAGCGCCAGCGCCCGCCGAACTGGAATTCGTGCCGGCCGTGTATCTTCGTGAAATTCTGGTCGACGTTGTAGATCCAACTGAAATCGATATTCAGATTGACGTTGGAGTCATAGTCCATGCCGAAGCCGGTGTCTTGGATTCGTGGGAACCCGAGCCCGCCGAACGGATTGGGAAGCCCCAGTTGACTGGCGACGTCTTCGGGTGCGATGGGGAGCCGGCCGCGGTAGTCGCGCTGTACGCTGAAAATCGTCTCGCCAAAGAACGTGGGGGAAAAGGTTCGAGTCCAACTGAAAACGCCGTTGTCGTTGGCTTGGTCGTCGATGGCGCCGTTGCCCTTACCGTCCAGCGTGGTGGGCGAAGAAGCATTGGCTCCGGAGCCCAGAGAGCTTGTGTTTCTCTGGAAGGCCGGGTTGTGGGAGTAGCGGAAGAAGAACTGGTCCTTCTCGGAAACTCGCTGGTCGACGCGGGTGGTGAAGGTGGACTGATTGGTGTTGTTGAAGCCAAGACCGAACCAGTTGGCCGCAACCAGTGGGTTTACGCTGGAATTCGTCGGCGCGGGGGTGACGCTATAGAGGTATGTGGCCAGCGGGCTGCGCCGTCCGGCCGGGATTTGGTTATTCGTGAACGGCTGCCGGCTCCAATTCGCTCCGGTGCTCAGCGGATCGTAGATCGTGAAGCGTCGCCCCTGGGCGTCCGCCAAGCTGCTGAAATCGCCGCGCTGCATCTCGAGCGTCGGCATCGTGGTTGAGCGGGTCGAGGCCTGCCGCAGCTTGTAGCCCTCAAAAGCGAGGAAGAAGAACGTCCGGTTCTTGCCGTTGTACACCTTGGGAATCCAAACCGGACCCCCGACGGAGCCGCCGTACTCGTTACGCACCAGATGCGGCGCCTTGACGAAGAAGTCTTGCCGGGCGCGAGCGACGCCGAATCCACTATTGCGGTGCGTTTCAAACAGCGATCCGTGAATGCTGTTCGTGCCCGCCCGCGTGGTGAGGATCACGGTTCCCGGGCGATTCATCTTCGCCGACGAGTTGCTGGTCTCAGCGCGGAATTCCTCAATCGTGTCGAGACTGGGCGGGCGCGCAGGGATCGTCTGCCACTGCCGGTTTTCGAGAACGGCGCCGTCCTGGAGAAGCTCGAAACCATGGCGGATCCCGAAGACGCGGAGACCGCCTGCGGATTCGAGCCCCGGCGTCGTCATGTAGATCAGATTCTGAATGAAGCGGCCGTTGATGGGCAATTGCTCGATTCGTGCGTGCTCGACGACGTTGGCCAGCGTGGGACTGTTCGTCGTGATCAGCGGCGTGACATCGCCGGCCACGGTCACTTCAGTCGCTGTGGCGCCTACCTTCAGCGTGGGATTGACCTCGGCCGATTGGCCGACCTGGAGCGTGAGTTCGCCCTTCCAGGTTTCCATTCCGGCCGCTTCCACCATGATCTGATAAGCCCCTACCTGTACCGCTGGAAAAATGTAGAAGCCGACTTCAGTGCTGTTGGTGGTGTATTGTCTAGCCGTTTGCGTGTGAGTGATCGAGACTTTGGCGGAGGGCAGAACCGCGCCCGTCGCGTCCCGAACAGTCCCCTGAATACTGCCTGTACCCGTTTGCGCCCGGCACAGCGGAGCGAGAACGAATAGTGAGCACAACACGATACGTAACATCTGTTGCATGGGCCTCCCGGCTGACAGGCATTCTATACCAAAATCGGGGCCCTGCGAGGCCACGGGCGCTCGCGGATCGGCCGCACAGGCCGGCTTGAGGACATGTTATCCTTCACATGCCGTGAAACACGGGACAGTTTTTCATGTGTTGGTGGCGCTACTCAGCACGCCGCTTCTTCCGGCCCAGGATGTCCGCACACATCTCGATCGCGCCGGCGCGGCGCAACAGCGCGGCGATTTCCAGGCGGCCGCGAAGGAACTGCAGGAAGCGGCGCGCCTGAAGCCCGATGAGGCGGAGACGCACGCGAGATTGGGAATCGTGTATCGCCGGTTGGGAATGGCCGCACAGGCCACCGAATCGCTCGAAAGAGCTGCGACGCTGGAGCCGGGTCAGGCCCGCGTGAAGGTGTTGCTCGCGTTCAGCTACATGGATTCGGGACGGTTCAAGGATGCCATCCCACTGCTGGCCGCGAGCTTCGAGGCGGAGCAGAAGGACTCCGTCAAAGCGGTTGTGGGACAGCGGCTGGTGGAAGCCTACCTGGCGATCGGAGCCCAGGAGCAGGCGCTGCCGGCGCTCACGAAACTGCGCGAGATTGCTCCCGGCGATCCCGCGGTGTTGTATCTGGCGTCGAAGGTCTACATGAACTTGTGGAATGACACCTTCCAACAGATGCTGGCGAAAGCGCCGGCTTCCTACCAGATGCATTTGATTCAGGCGGAGGCGCTCGAGGCGCAAGAGAAATATGCGGAGGCAGCTCAGCACTACCGGCAAATCTTGGCCAAGACGCCGATTCCTGGAATTCATTATCGGCTGGGAGCTGCCCTTCTGCGAAGTAGTGCGAGCGGCGAGACGGATCAAGAGGCATTGGCCGAATTCCAGAAAGAGCTGGCGCTCGATCCTATGAATGCGGCGGCGCTGACGGCGACAGGAGACATCCAGTTGCGAAGCGATCGCCGGTCTGAGGCGGCGGAATCGTTCGTGCGCGCAGCGAAGTTGCAGCCGGCGTACGTGCCGCCGAAGGTGGGGCTGGCGAAAGTGCTGATTGCGGAGAAACAGTGGGCGAGGGCGCTCGAGCAACTGGACGCGGCATTGAAACTGGCGCCGGCCGACGAGCCGGTGCATTACAATCTGATGCTGGTCTATCGGGCGCTCGGAAGGGCGGCCGAGGCGAAGCAGGCCGGCGACACGTTTCAGCGCTTGAAGGAACGCAGACAGCAAAGCGGCGCCGCGCTGTTGAAGGGACCGGCCGCGCAGTGATGCGAGCCGGCGCCGGCCTGCTGATCCTCCTGACCATCCTGTCGTCGCAGCCTCCGCCTCAACCGGCGCCAATCAGCTTCGTGGATGTCGGTCAGAAGGCCGGTCTGACGGCGAAGACAGTGTTTGGCGGTGAAAAACAGAAACGGTACATCCTGGAGACGACCGGCGGGGGTGTCGCGTTGTTCGATTATGACAACGATGGCTGGCTCGATGTTTTCCTGGTGAACGGAACGCAGGCCGGCGGCAGCGCGACCGCAACCAATCGTCTGTATCGCAACAAGCAGGATGGAACTTTCGAGGACCTCAGTGTCCGGGCGGGAATCGCGCGATCCGGATGGGGGCAGGGCGTCTGCGCCGGCGACTACGACAACGACGGCGCGACCGATCTGTTCGTGACATATTGGGGGCAAAATGTTCTTTTCCGAAATGATGGGCGCGGGACGTTCCACGACACGACCGAAGCGGCCGGGTTGAAAGGCTCCCGGGTGCGTTGGGGAAGCGGATGCGCGTTCCTTGACTACGATCGCGATGGGCTCCTGGATCTGTTCGTCTCGAATTACATCGACTTTGACATTAAGACCGCGCCGGAGCCGGGCTCGGGTCCCAACTGCCGCTATCGGGGCCTGGCAGTGAACTGCGGGCCGCGCGGCCTCAAGGGCGAAAGCAACCTGCTGTTTCACAACGAGGGGGGAGGGCGATTCCGCGACGTGTCCGAGCGGGCGGGCGTCTCGGGTATGCGCGATCATTTTGGCCTTGGCGTTCTGGTGTCGGATTTTGATAACGACGGATGGCCTGACGTTTATGTCGCGAACGACAAGACCGCGAGTCTCCTCTTTCGCAACAAGCACGACGGGACGTTCGAGGAAATTGGCGTGATCACAGGCTCGGCCTACGATCCGAACGGGAGCGTGACGTCCGGGATGGGAGTGGCGGCCGGCGATTTCGACCGTGACGGGTGGCTCGATATTCTAAAAACAAACTTCTCGGATGAATCGGCGTCTCTCTATCGCAACAGCCGGGATGGGAACTTCGTGGATGAAGCGCTGGCTTTGGGTTTGGGGCGTAATCGGAGATGGGTGGGCTGGGGCTGCGGTTTTCAGGACTTCGATAGCGACGGCTGGCCGGACATCCTGATCGTGAATGGGCACGTTTTTCCGGAGTTAGACGCCGCGCGAATCGGGTTGAGCTTCCGGCAGCCAAGAGTGTTGTATCGCAATGTTGCCGGCCAGCGCTTCGAAGACGTCTCGACACAAGCCGGAGCGGCGATCACCGCGCCGCGCTCCGGAAGAGGCGCCGCGTTCGGCGACTTCGACAACGACGGTCGAGTCGATGGGGTGATCAATGAGATGAACGACGCGCCGTCGCTGCTGCGTTCAACGGCACGCAACGCGAATCATTGGCTGAGCGTCCGGCTGGAGGGAGCCAAATCGAATCGCAGCGCGATCGGAGCGCGCGTGACGTGCGTGACCGGCGGCCTCCGCCAGATCGACGAAGTTCGAAGCGGCGGAAGTTTTTTTTCGCAAAACGATTTTCGGCTGCATTTCGGACTGGGCGGCGCGCGGCGAGTGGACTTGATCGAGGTCCGATGGCCGAACGGCGCGGTGGAACGGATTCCGGAGGTTGAGGCAGACCGGATCGTTTCCGTCAAGGAAGGATCCGGGATTGCTAGGCGCTAGCTGACGCAATGGCCTTGCAGGTGGAGGTCAGGCTCTTGAGCATGGCCTTGGCGCGCACCACAGTCATCCGCGGCAGAGGCCCCGATATGCTGAGTGCCGCGATCACCTTGCGCTGCGGGTTCATGACCGCGGCGGCGATGCAGCGCCCGTCGGGCTCGTTTTCCATGTTGTCCAGCGCGTAGCCCTGCGTGCGAACCCTTTCCAGTTCCACGATCAGATCCTTCTCGTGCACGATCGTGGCCGGCGTAAATCTGGGCATTCCTTTGGAACGAATCAGCCGCAGCACTTCGCGTTCTGGCAAAGCGGACAGCAAGACCTTCCCCAGCGCGGTCGAATGAGGATACCTGCGGTTACCGATCTTCGAGGTCATGCGCACCGCATGCTGGCTCTCGACGGTTTCCATCACCAGGACCTCTCCACCATCGAGCACGCCAAGGTTGAGAGTTTCCTTGCAGAGAGCGGCCAATCGTTCCATGGCCGGACGCGCCGCGCGGACAAGCCGCTGTTCAAATGTCGAATCCCGAGGCTCCTCGAAGAGCTTGCGCGACACGCGGTAACTCGCATCTGCCGTGCGCTCCAAGTATCCGCGCGATTCCAAGGTGACCAGAATCCGGTAGACCGTTGGCTTCGGCATTCCGGAACGGGTCGACAGGCCCGCCAGGCTCATGCCTCCCGGCGCATGCCGGAGAGCGTCGAGGATATCGATTGTTTTGTGCAGCACTTGCACGCCCCCGGGAACACGCTTGGAGATCATCGTTTCACATTGTAAAACGCCAGCGCTCTGATTGCAAAATGTTCTTGACTCTCGCGCCGCATCGCGATAG
>JBOGMR010000177.1:0-2300 GCA_050746825.1 Bryobacteraceae bacterium
GGTCAGCAGGATGTTCCGGTCCTCGGGAGACGCAGCGAGAACGGGTTCGATCAAGGCATCGGCCTTGCGAAGGCTCTCGTCCGCCTGCGCATACTGGCCGAGGTTGGCGGACGTAGGAACACCTTGCACGTTTGCCAGAAGAACATACGCGACGCCGATTTCAAACGCCAGATCCTTGTCCGCGGCGGCCCCTGCCCGGAGCGCTTCCAGGTACTCCTGAGACATGGCTGCGATTTGATGCCTGGCTTTGGTGGAGCCGGGGATTCCTCGCATGACCGAGTCGAGCGCGAGGACTTTATTCGCCAGCCGTCGAACCTGTTGGAATCGATGCTGCGCAATGTCTCGTTCGCGATTGGCCACCCACAGGCCCGCCGAAAGACTGGCGATCACCAGGGCGGTAGCGGCGGCCGGAACCCAATAACGCCGCAGAAACTTGCGCGTTCGATACCAGGCATCGCCGGAACGCGCCTGCACGGGTCTGGATTCGAGAACGGCCCGGATGTCATCGGCGAGGGCGTCCACCGACGCGTACCGTTCCTCGGGTTCATCGCGCAGCGCCTTGCGCAAGATGTGATCGATATCCGGCGGGAGTGCGGCCGGCGCGACTTCGAGTTGTTCGCGCGGCGACCGTCCCGTCAGCAGCTTGTGCAGCATGGCGCCGAGAGAATAAACGTCGGTGGCCGTGGTTTGAATGTCGCCGCGCAGTTGCTCGGGGCTGGCGTAATTTGGCGTCAGAACGCGCTCGACGGTGCGGGTCTCGTCGACGGCGGCATCCTGGAGCCTGGCGATTCCGAAGTCGAGCAGTTTCGGATTCCCGGAGGAATCCACCAGGATGTTCGACGGTTTCAGGTCGCGATGGACGATCAGGCGCCGGTGCGCATGCGAAACCCCATCGCACACCAAAAGGAACAGCCGCAGCAGCGAGCGCAAATCGAGCGTTGCGGCGTACTGGTCGATCGTGACGCCGTCCACATATTCCATCACCAGATACGGGCGGCCGTCGCCGGTATGGCCGGCGTCCAGCAGCCGCGCGATGGATGGATGACTCAGGTAAGCCAGCAACTGGCGCTCCCTGAGGAACCGATCGCGCCAGGCCGGCCGATCGGTATCGGCGCGAAGCAGCTTGATCGCGACCTTCTGTTCGATCTCGCCGTCATGGCGTTGGGCAAGGTAGACGTCGCCCATGCCCCCGGAGCCGATCAGCCGCTCGAGCCGGTAGGGTCCGCAGCGGCGCGACGCCGGTTCGTGGCTGGATAGCAGGGCCTCTTCGGCCACCACGGAAACACGGCGGGAAAGGCTCTCGCCCGGCGTCGAATCGTGTTTCAGCAGGGATTCTACTTCGGAGCGAAGATTCCCAGGTATCTCGCGATGCGCGAAAATCCGCGCCCGTTCCTCGCGGGGAACATCGGCGAGCTCACGAAATAGCTGACGCACGGAACCGCTCATAAGACCCTATTTTCCAGCTACCTGCCTGGGAGCCTACTACGTTCACGCGCCGGGCCGGGGTGGCCTCTGTGAGGTTGCCGCCCGCCCGCTTGTTGGATAATGCGGAAAAAAAATGGAAATTGGCTCAAGCATCCCGGCAAAAAGTTGCGGAGCCGTGCTAAAACCGCTCCCTCACGGGCGCGGCTCTGTAACGTTCATTCTACTGAGCCGCGCGCGTAAGCAAGCGGGTCGACGCGAAGTGATAATCTGTTTCTCGTGAGTGCGCTCGTTCCGGAGCTCTTCAAGAGGCTCCACACCGGAGACTCCTCGGCGCTGAACGAACTCGCGCCGGCGTTGTACGAAGAATTGCATCGGATTGCTTCCCGGCACCTGCGCGGGGAACGTCCCGACCATACGCTGCAGCCCACGGCGCTTGTCCATGAGGCCTATCTGAAGCTGTTTGGTCTCGAGGAGCGCAGGTTCACCGACGAGGTGCATTTCCTGGCTGTGGCATCCCGAGTGATGCGGCAGGTCCTGGTCGACTACGCGCGCGCCCGCGCCACTCAAAAACGATCCAGCAGCGCGGTGGTGAATGTGGATTGGATCGCTAATCTCGAAGTGGGGGGCGGAGGCATTGAGCTGCTGGAACTCATCGAGTTGGATGACGCGATCAAAGCCCTGGCGGCGGAAGACGAAACTCTGGCGCGCCTGATCGAAATGCGGTTTTTCGGAGGCATGACCGCCGAGGAGACGGCTGCGGCGCTCGGCGAGTCGGTCCATGCCGTCCGCCACAATCTGAGATTTGCCCAGGCATGGTTGCGGCGGAACCTGACGAATGGATCGTAGCTGCGGCGTTTTATCGCACTCCATGACGC
>JBOGMR010000178.1:0-4172 GCA_050746825.1 Bryobacteraceae bacterium
GCGAGCGAAACCGGATCGCGCGACTGAATGAAGAGATTGCTGAAGCTGGCGGCGTTGGCGCCGAAGCTGCCGGGCATCCGCGCGCGCCCGTTGGAGCCGGTCACGCTGCGCATCGGCTGGCGGGTCAGCAGGAAGTTCTTGAGCACGCCCTTTTCCACCAGAGTGAGCGGCTGTGCGGTGACGCCCTCGAGATCGACGCTGTAGGACCCGAGCAGCGGCCGGCCGCGCCATTCGGTTTGCGTTGGATCGTCGACCACGTCCAGGAATTCAGGCAGAATGCGCGAGCCTGTGCGGCCTTCGAGGTCGCTGGGAGGGAAATTGCCGGAGCGGCCGGGATCGGTAACCGGGCGGCGGGCCAGGGACAGACTCTTGCCGAGAACGGCCGCCAGAACTTGCGCCGCGGCCTCACGCTCGAACACGACAGGTCCGTTGTAGGGCTCGCCCTTAGGCGCGGCGGCGAGCGCGGTCAGATTCCCGGCCATCGCGGTGGTGGCGGCGGTGAGGTCGGCGTCGGAGGCGAAGCGCGAAAAATCCTTGGTATGGAAGCTGACCGAGTCGCGCAGGATCATGCCGTCGGCGGCCTGGCTCGAGGCGCGTGAGCGAACGAACAGGATACGTTCGCCAAAGCGGATTTCGCTGCCTTCGGAATTGACGAGGTAGTGAATGTTCTGCACCGCTTCCATTTCGGTAAGCGAGGAGCGGATGGCGGGGAAGCGGTTGAATACGCCGGAGACCGCGCGCACGCGGCGCGTCCAGGCGGGTTCGTCGACGGGTACGAAAGAGACCGGTTCAATGCGTTTGAGCGGAGTCGCCTTGGCGAAATCCTCGGGGAGTTCACCTGCGCTGACGTTGCGGAGCGCGGCGCGTTTGCGCGAAATCGTTTCGAGCGCGGTCTTGTACGCGCGATCGGTCCCGAGCCACAGGTAGCGGCGCAGCACGGGGTAAGCATCGTCGAGCGGAAGGCGATCGAACTGGGAGCGGCTGAAAAAACCGGCGTAGTTGGTGTTGTCGAACTTGTAATCGCCGACGCGGACCTGGACGCGCGGTACGCGGAGCCGGCTCCGTGACGAGCGCACCAGACCGCCCAGCATGCCGGTGGCGCTGAAGCTGTCGATGTCGTCGACCGAGCCTTCGATGAAATAGGGCGGCTCGAGATTTTCGACCTTAAGAGTACGGGAACGCGCGACCTCGTCGCGTAGCGCGCGCAGAACCGCGTCGCCGGGAGCCTGCGCGAGAAGCGCGGCGCTCAACAGGAACAGAGGGAGTCGAGTTCTCACTGCGCCTCCCCGCTCGAAGGCGCCGGGAGAAGCGGGGGGCGTTCCTGAGATTTGGCTTTCTTTTCGATTTCGATTTCCGAGACCAGCAGGGCCGGCGAGACGGCCGCCACCGGCACGCTCCCGGATTCGGCGCCGCAGTAGCCGTTGAACGCGTCGGGGCGATCGGAAGTGGCGAGGATCTTGGAGAAGCTGGACAGAGGAGTGCCCACAATGTCGGCGCCCCGCACCAGCTCGTCCGGACGGCCGTCGGCGTAAACGCGGTACACAACCAGCGGAATCACTTTGAAGGCCTGGATGCCGCCGCGTCCCGTGTTCGTGAACCCGCCCGTGATGTCCTGGAAAAACAGGCCGTAGGGCTTGTGCTGCTTTTTGACTTCTTCGACCAGCATCTGGCGCAGGCGCGCATCGGGAACCTGGCGCGTGGATTCGACGATCAGGTTGGACTGGCGCGACACCACTTCGGCCCCGACCTGGCGCCGCCCGTGGCCGTTCGATTGATCGAAGCCGCGAATCGGCGAACGGGACATCAGGAACGTCTTGAGGATGCCCTTATCGACGACAGTGACGGGCCGCGCGGCGATGCCTTCGTCATCGTAGCGGTAGGCGCCGTTGAGGTCGGAGCCGGCGGCTTTCTTGCGAGTCGGATCGAAGATCACCGAGAGGAAGTCGGGGAGCACGGGCTGGCCGACGCTTTTGGTGAAAGTCTGGCCTTCGGTTTCGTCCTTCTGTCGATGGCCTTCGACGCGGTGCCCGAAAATCTCGTGGAAAAAGACGCCCGCGGCGCGGCCCGAGAGAATGGCGGGGCCGACGTATGGATCGACCATGGGCGCGCGCAGCAACCCGGTCAGCTCTTTGGCAACCTTGTCGACGGCAGTCGCGATGCGATCGTCAGACGGCAGGCCCGCGGCGTCGGAAGCCTCGAAACTCTCGGCGGTGACCAGGTCCATGCCGTCATCGGCGCGCGCGCTGGCCGTTATGGTGATGCGGTAAAAGCCGCGGCCGTGGCGCAGGCGCGCGCCTTCGCTGGAGACGAAATACTTGGATTCTTCGAGCGCGTGGACCGTGACGTTGCTCACCAGGATCCCGGGGTAACTGGCGAAGCGGGCCGAAAGTTTGCGGAGCCGTCCGGCCCAGGCGTCGCGCGAGAAATCCCGCACCGGGCCGGCTGCCGCCGCGAGGTCGGCGCGGGGCTCTTCTTTCGAGAATTCGTCCGAGGAGTCTTCGCGCGCGACCTTTACCTGGGAATCGGTGCGGATCCTGATGAGGCGCTCGGCTGCCAGGCGGTAGGCGCGGTCAGTGTCAAACCAAACCTGGCGCTTGATCGCAGCGGGATCGTCGTCGAGCGACATGGCGGAGCCGAAAGTGAACTGCAGTCGGTCTCTGCCGGTACGGTGGTAGTTATCGAGTTGAGGCGAGCCGACACGGATCGAAACGTCGAGGTTTCGGGAGCGCGACTGGCTATTGGCTGCCAGCGCGCCCAGGCTGGCGGAGACCACGGCGGAATCCTGCTCGGTGACTTCGAAGGCCAGGAAGTACGGCGCGGGGTCGCCTTTTTCTTTCAGGACCTTGAAGTTGCGTTGGAGCTCGGAGCTGAGAACGTCGATGATGGGCTCGGCCGCCCGGAGCGGCAGGACAAGAAGCACTAGTGCACAGAAAGATCGAAACACGGTGCCTTTAGGATATCAGGCCCGTGGCTGCGATGCGGTGAACAATCGGATTCGGGAACCGGTTGCCCGGGAGCAGGCTTGCCCTTACACCGGCTGCCTTTAGACCGGCTGCCTTTAGACCGGCGGCCCTTACACCGGCGGCCCTTACACCGGCGGGTATGAAAGCAAGCCCTTCTCTTTAAGGCCTGAGAGCGCGAGGCCGTAGCGGCCGCGAACGCCTGTCTTCTCGAAGATGTGCTTGAGGTGGATCTTCACGGTCCCTGGGCGAATGCCCATGACGCGGGCGATCTCTTTGTTCTTCAGACCCTGCTCGACCAACTCGGCCACCTGCTGTTCGCGGGGTGTGAGGTTCGTGCGGGCGCTGCGGGTACGCTGCCCTTGATGGAACAGCGCGTCCTCCATGAAGTTGCTGCCACCGGCGACCCGGCGGAGGCACTCGACAATCTGGCCCGCGCCAGTGCTCTTCCGGATGACGCCCTGGGCGCCGGCCTGCACAATGCGGAGGGCCTCGGCTTCGTTCATGGATACGCCCCACACGACAGCCAGCGTCGGTAGACCCAGGCTTTTGAGGTTGGCGATCCAGTCGACAATGCTGGCAAATCCGAAGCCTTTGTCGATCATGACGACGGCGGGGTTATGCTGCCGGACGACGTCCAGGCCGCCAGACAGTGACGTGGTGGCGGCCACCAGCTTGAGATCGGGTGTATCCCGGAGAAGGCTGCGCAGCCCCTCTATGGTTACAGGTTGCGTGTCTATTACCACCACGGCTTTGCTGATGCGACCCTCGGTATTGACTGGCTCACGCATGAGGCTGCTTGTGGGGTATGACGTAGTGTTCGTCATCCTTGGTCCTTAAATTGAGTTGTCCTGTCTTTGCCCGAGAGACGACACCGGGTGGGGGGCCATCGTGAGCGATTGACTGCCCTGTGAGACTTATCGGGCTGCTCCCCTCAAAGATTTAGTGCCTTCGAGTGGGGGTTGCTCTCATTTTTTCTTTAGAAGCGACCGATTATACTAGAGGAAGAGTGTCGGAGTCCGGCTCGGCGCCCCCGGCTATTCATGAAAGCATCGGTCCCCAAACGGGTCACGGGTAAGTGGAAGCACCTCTTCGTTTGCCCGGATCGAACGTTGTTCCAAGGTTTGACCGCCCTGCTAGCGGAGGTCACGCCAGGATCGCCGTTTATCGACCTGAAGGAGTACCCGGCGACCCGCCGGGCGGTGTCGGAGG
>JBOGMR010000179.1:0-9068 GCA_050746825.1 Bryobacteraceae bacterium
GTCCAGGCGATCCTCGGCACCCCGGCCTCCGCGGGCGAGGTCTTCAACATCGGCAATCCGCGGGAATCGGAGACCACGCTCGGACTTGCACGGCACGTCGCGCGGCTTGCGCCTGGTGCTACGATTCAATTTCAGGCGATGACCGGCGCGGAGGTCCGAGCCCGCGTTCCGAATATCGATAAGGCCCGCCGGCTGCTCGGGTATGAGCCCAAAGTGGACCTGATCGAGGGGCTGAGCCGGACGCTGGAGTGGTTTCGGAAGGAGAACGCGCGATGAAGGTGACGGTAGTCGGCGCCGGCAAGATGGGTCTTCCGCTCATCTGCCAGTTTGCCGCGCGCGGCGCTACTGTGTGGGCGTGCGACGCGAGCGCCGCCGTTGTCGACGCGATCAATCGCGGCGCCTGTCCTATCGACGAGCCGGGCATTCCCGAAATGCTGGCTGCCGGTGTCGCGGCAGGGAAGATCCGCGCTACGACGGACACCACCGCAGCCGCTTCGGGCAGCGACGTCATCGTCGTGATTGTGCCTGTGCTTCTGACTGCGGACAAGGACGCGGAGCTGTCGATCATCGAGGCCGTTTCGCGGCAGATCGCTGCAGGATTGCGCCGCGGCGCGATGGTGTCGTACGAGACCACTCTGCCGGTGGGCACGACCCGGCGGCTCGGCGGCATTCTCGAAACATCCGGACTCAAAGCGGGCGTCGATTTCGATCTGGTGTTTTCGCCGGAGCGCGTAAAGAGCCAATTGGTGATCCAGCGCCTCAGCGAGAATCCGAAGGTGGTGGGTGGGGTGACGCCGGCATCCGCCGCGCGCGCCTCCGATTTCTACAGGGAATATCTGGGCGCGCCGGTGATCAATGTGGGCACGACCGAAGCGGCGGAGCTCGTCAAACTGGCGGGGATGCTGTACCGTGACGTGAACATCGCGCTCTCGAACGAGCTGGCGCGCTACGCGGAGTATTCCGGGATTGACCTTTACCCGGTGATCGAGGCCGCCAACACCGACGGCGAAGCGTATCTACTGCGGCCGGGAATCGGCGTGGGCGGCCACTGCACGCCCGTCTACCCGTATTTCCTCATTCGCGACAGCGAGCGCAAAGGCGAGCCGATGCGCCTTGCCTCCCTCGGGCGCTCGATTAATGATGAACAGCCGGCGTACGCGCTCGATCGCCTCGAACGGCTGTGGGGACCGCTTAAGGGCCGGCGCGCCTTGATCCTCGGCCTCGGTTTTCGTCCTCAGGTCAAAGAACATATCTGCTCGCCCGCGTTCCCGTTGCGCGAGGAACTGGCCCGGCGGGGCGCCGCGGTCTTGCTGAACGATCCGCTCTATACCGACGAAGAGATCCGCTCACACGGCTTCTCTCCCTGCAGCCTGAGTGCGCCATCCTTGCCGGAGGTTATCGTGTTGAACACGACCCACGACGCCTACCGTGGCATCGACTTTGCCGCACTCGCCGGGCGTGGCGTGCAGGCCGTCGTCGATGGGCGCGCGCTCTGGCCGCCTGACCTCGTACGTCAGGCCGGATTGGTTTATCTCGGCGTGGGCCGGCCCGCTGCATCCGGCGTCCCTGAGGAGGTGACCGTTGGCGGATAGCACCGCGACCGAAGCGCGGCCCATGATTCCCGTGAGCCGTCCGTGGATGGGCGAGGAGGAAGCAGAAGCTGCGCGGCGGCCCCTGCTTTCCGGCTGGGTCATGCAGGGTCCTGAAGTCGCGGCGTTCGAAAAGGAATTCGCCGCTTACACAGGCGCCCGCTTTGCCTGCGCGGTCTCAAGCGGCACCACGGCGCTGCACCTGGCTCTGCTCGCGGCCGGCGTTGGCTCGGGCCATGAGGTCATCACGGTCAGCCACTCGTTCATTGCCACCGCCAACACCATCCGCTACTGCGGCGCTCAGCCCGTTTTTGTCGATATCGAGCCCGGCACATTCAACATGAATCCGGCGCTGATCGGGCGCGCGATCACCCCTCGTTCGCGCGCCATCGTGTGTGTCCACCAGATCGGTATGCCGTGCGGCCTAGCGGCGATCGTGGCTCTGGCGCACGCGCACGGGCTGCCGGTGATCGAGGACGCGGCCTGCGCGGTCGGCAGCGAGATCCTGTGGGAAGGTGGCTGGGAGATGATCGGCAAGCCGCGCGGCGATTACGCGGCCTTCTCGTTTCATCCGCGCAAGCTTCTTACCACAGGAGACGGCGGCATGCTCACCACCGCAAGCGAGGAATGGGACCGCCAGGTCCGCCTCTTGCGGGAGAACGGCATGAGCATCAGTAACACCGCCCGGCATACCGCCACCAAGGTCGTGTTCGAATCGTATCCAGTTGTCGGTTACAACTTCCGGATGACGGATATCCAGGCTGCGGTGGGACGCGAACAACTCAAGCGGCTTCCGGCATTGCTCGAACGCCGCAGGCATCTGGCCCGGCGCTATCGTTCGCTGCTGTCCGCCATCCCCGGTCTTAGGCTGCCGGCCGAGCCGTCGTGGGCGCGCAGCAACTGGCAGAGCTACTGCGTCCGGTTGCCTGATGGCGTCGATCAGATTGGCGTCATGCAGGCTCTCCTCGATGTCCAGATTTCCGCGCGCCGCGGCGTCATGTGCGCCCATCGCGAAGCGGCTTATCCGCGTGGAACGTGGGCCTGCGGTCCGGGCGGCACATGCGATTGCGCGGAAGACTCGTGCGACAGGCTCCACGAAAGCGAACTGGCTCAGGACCGCTGTCTGATTCTGCCGCTCTATCATCAGATGACTGAGTCCGATCAGGATCGTGTTGTTCAGGCATTAGGAGCGTGTCTTTCGTGAGCCAGAACGAGCGCAAACCGCTGCCTCCCTTGTTCTACTCCTTGTCGCAGTTGGTTTTCCTCCACCGTATGGCTGTCGGTATCTGCCTCTGAGGCGCGAAATGCTGCCGTGGGACGGCCTCCGGGACGATGAGATTCTGGAAATCGGCTGCGGCACAGGAGCCATGGAATGCCGTGGAATTGGTACCGATCTCGATTGGGGGCGAGTCCGCGTCGCACACCAGAGCGGGCGCACCGGGGTCGCCACCGATGGACGCAGTCTGCCGTTTCGCAATGCTACTCTCAAAATCGTTTATTGCGAGGGAGTCCTGCATCACATCAATGATCCGGGCGCAACCGCTGTCGTCAGCGAGATGCTTCGCACCTGCCGTCCGGACGGCTGTGTGTATGTCATGGATTCCGTTTGGCCGCGCTCTGCGTTTCGCGTGCTGCCGGTGGTTGATCCGGAAAATGGACTTTGGCCGGCACGTCCGCTCCGAGGAACAACTGAGGGACGTTCTCGCTCGGGCCGGTGGAAGGGTACTGCACTCGAGGCGCCTGACTTACAACACGATCGGGCTGGAAGGCCTGGCCACGCTGCTTTCTCCTTCCTGACCCACACACCTGTAACAAATCCGCTGTAGACTGATTTCATCATGCGAACCTCGATGCTGTTCTTCGCCACCGCGCTGCTTGCCGCGCAGACGCCGAAGCCCACGCCCGCCGGCTACGATCTGCCCAACGGCTGGAAGATCACGCCCGCCGGCCGCCACGTCACCACCGCGGATTACATCCTGAACGTGACCAACACGCCGGACGGGCGCAACGTGATCGGCCTGCACTCCGGCTACAACCCGCACGGATTGGTTGTGCTCGATCCACGCAATGTCGAGATCACGCAGAAGGTCGGGATGAAGTCGTCGTGGTTCGGCCTGGCGTGGGCGCCGGACGGCAAGACGCTCTATGTTTCCGGCGGGAACGCCGAATCGCGCAGCAATCCGACGGCGGCGCCCGTCTACGGGTACTCGTATGAAAACGGCCGCGTGAGCGAAAAGCCGGTCCAGGAGTTCAAGCACCATCTCCCGCAGAACCAGATTTACTGGTCGGGTCTTGCCCATCATCCGTCGAAGCCGCTGCTCTATGCCGCGAATCGCCACACCCGGGCGGTCCCCGGTCATGTCGTGGTGTTCGATACGAACAGTGGAGAGCGTGTCGCCGAGATCACTGCCGAGATCCATCCCTTCGACTTGGTGCTCGATCCGGCAGGGGACACGCTGTACGTTTCGAACTGGTCCAGCCGGTCGGTTTCCGTCATTGACACGAAGACGAACCGCACCCGGGCCGTAATCAAGGTTGGGCACAACCCGAATGATATGGTGCTCGGGAAGGACGGGCGTCTGTTCGTTGCCTGCTCGAATGAAAACTCGGTTTATGTGATCGACACCAAGTCGCTGCGCCCTACCGAGATCGTCTCGACGGCCATGTACAAGATGGCGCCGGTCGGCTCGACGCCGAATGCGCTGGCGCTCGATCCGGCGGGCAAGATGCTGTTTGTCGCCAACGGCGACAACAATAACGTAGCGGTGATCAACATTAGCGGCGACGAGCTATCCCACGTTGTGGGATTCATTCCGACGGCGTGGTATCCGTCCGCTCTCACGGTCTCGCCCGACGGCAAGTGGCTCTACGTGGGTACGGCGAAGGGTATGGGTGGATATGCGAATCCCGAGGGTCCCACCAGTCCGATCGCCAAGAAGGACGGGCGCTCGCGGCACATCGGCGCGCTGCAGCAAGGCTCGATGAGCGTGATCCCGCTGGCGAATCTCAAAAACGAGATCCGCGCGCACACGCGTCAGGCGATGGCGAACTGCCCGTACAACGACGACATGCTGGCGAAGGCCAAGCCGCCGGCGTCGGGCCCGTCGATCGTTCCTCAGCAGGTCGGTGCGGGCTCGCCGATCAAACACGTCATCTACATCATCAAGGAAAACCGCACCTACGATCAGGTTTTCGGCGACATCCCGAAAGGCAACGGCGATCCGCGGCTCTGTATCTTCGGACGCAAGGTGACGCCGAACCAGCACAAGATCGCCGAGGAGTTCGTGCTGATCGACAATCTGTATTGCGACGGCGAAGTTTCCGTCGACGGCCACTCCTGGTCGAACTCCGCCTATGCGACCGACTTCAACGAGAAGCGCTGGCCACCGCAATACGGTGGACACAGCGCGCCGGTCACAGGCCCCGCGACAACGCCGTCCTCCGGCCACCTCTGGGATCTGGCCGCACGCAAGGGCCTCACTTACCGATCCTACGGGGAGTACGCCACGCGAGTCAGCGACACGTCGATGGCGGCGGCCCCAGGCGTCACCGGTCTGATCGGCCACGTTGCCCCGAAGTTCAAGCTGCCGGGGATGAGGGACACCGACAACGTGAAGGTTTTCCTCGAGGAATTCGATGAGTTCGAAAAGAACTACGACGCGTCCGATCCCGTCAGGCGTCTGCCGAACTATGTTGTGATGAGCCTGGGTGAGAATCACACGCAGGGCACGCGCCCCGGTGTCCCGACGCCAACTGCCGCCGTCGCCAACAACGACTGGGCGGTTGGGATGCTTGTGGATCGCGTGACCCACTCGCGCTACTGGCCGGAGACCGCGATCTTCATCATCGAAGACGATGCGCAGAACGGCCCCGATCACGTTGACGCCCGGCGCACGACGGGGCTCGTCATCTCGCCATACACAAAGCGTCGCGCGGTGGACTCGGCGCTCTACACCACGTCGTCGATGATCCGCACGATGGAACTGCTGCTCGGCCTGCCGCCGATGACTCAGTACGACGCCGCGGCGCTGCCGATGTACGCTTCGTTCTCGACTAAGCCCGACCTGACGCCGTTCAAGCATGTGCCGCCGGAGGTCGATGTGAATGCGAAGAACACCGCGGCGGCCTGGGGCGCAAAAGAATCGCTCGCGATGGATTTCTCCGAGTATGATCGGACGCCGGAGTTCGAGCTGAACGAGATCGTGTGGAAATCGGTGCGGGGTGCGAAGTCGGAGATGCCGCTGCCGATCCGGCGGTTCCACTTCAGGTATTGACGTAGTGGCGGAACCAGGCGTCCACACGAGTGTGGACGCGGCAGGCGCGAGTGCCCGCGCCACACTATCATGCGATTCGAATGCATTACCGCCATCATCGCCCTCGCGGTGACGCCATCGGCTTTTGCTCAGGCGCGGCGCACGAACGATGCGGCGGCTGTCGAGTTGTTCCGCGATCGCGGACTTGGCTTGTTCATTCACTGGTCGGTCGACGCGCCGTTGGGAGGCGTCATTTCGCACTCGCTGGTGGGGGCGGCGCCCGGCTACGTCGAGCGCTTCTTTCGGATCCTTCCAGGCCAGTTCCGGCCGGATCGCTTCCAGCCGGAAAAGTGGGCGGCGCTGGCGAAGCTCGCCGGATTCGAATACGTCATGTTCACGTCGAAGCATCACGCGGGTTTTTGCATGTGGCAGACCGAGACGACGCCGTTCAGCGTCGGGCACACGCCGTACAAGCAGGACCTCATGGGCCAGTTGATCGCCGCGTTTCGGAAGGAGGGGCTGGCTATCGGGCTCTACTTTTCACCCGACGATTTCTGGTGGCTCCATCAGAAACGCATCCCGATTAACCGGCACGTCAAGGGCGTCTATCCGCAGGAGATTCCCGAGTTCATGGAATACACCAAGCGGCAGCTTCGCGAGCTTCTGACCAAATATGGGACGATCGACTATTTCTTTTTCGACGGACCGGCCGAGCAGCTCACGGATTTCGCGTGGAGTCTGCAGTCGAATCTGGTGATCACTCGCGGCGTGATGGAGACGCCCGAGCAGTACATCCCGGGCGTGCCGCTGCCGGGCGCTTGGGAAGGGAATCTCACGATGGGTACCGAGTGGCCGTGGAAGCCGACTAATGAAGTTTACAAATCGGGCACGGAGCTGATCGAGATCCTGATTGAAACGCGCGCGAAGGGCGGCAATCTGCTGCTCAACATCGGACCGAAGCCGGATGGCGAGATCCCGATTGAGCAAGAATCGCGGCTGCGCGAGATTGCGCTGTGGAATTTCGTGAACGGTGAAGCGCTGAAGAGCGTGCGGCCGTGGGTGATCACGAACGAGAACAACATCTGGTTCACGCGGCACAAGGATTCCAAGACGGTGTACGCGTTCCTGACCAAGATGCATCCGTGGAAGTTGGGTGAGCCGAAGACGGTGACGTTGCGCTCGGTTCGGGCCACTCCGCAGACGCAGGTGACGGTGCTGGGACAGTCGGACGAGATCGTGGAATATCGCCCGGAAGTGAAGCCGAAGACCACATGGAAGCAGGACGCGTCAGGTTTGCACATCACGGCGTATCGCGCGCAGCGCCTGTACACCGACCGGCGCTGGCCGAATCCGCCGGTGCTGAAGATTACGAACGTCGAGGCTGGGTTGACGCCGCCGGAAGTCGAGACAACCGGAGTCGAGTGGGACGGCGCCGCCCGAAGCGCGACGCTGCGCGGGCGCCTTGCGCATCTGGGGAACGTGGAGAAGGTGGAGGCCGGGTTTCAGTATAGGGAGAAGAAGGGCGGAACGGATTTGTCGGAGAAGACGGAGCCGTGGAGCGATCTTCCTGGAGTGGAGCGTGCGGCTCCAGGCGACTTCACCTTTCGGCTGGAGGGGCTGGCGCTCGACCGCCCTTACGAATTCCGCGCGCGCGTGCGGCATCCGCTGATTACGATGTACGGGCGGGAGCGGACGTTCCGGACCAGGTAGGTGGGGTGTCGCAGCAAGGCTATAGCTCGATTGCTCAAACAAAAGATACTGGGCGCGTTTTTCACGGAGATTCGGGACTGAGCCGCGCAACGCCCGCATTCGGCGCGACGCGGTACATCACATAGGCGCCATTGCCGTCGCGGTGAACCGGAATCGCGCGCGAATCGCGACCCTGACGGAATCGAGCGGCTTTCCAATTGGAAGGCGCGGGGGTTCGCACGGTCAGAGGCACATCATACAATTTGGGATCCAGCGAGTGCGTGACATTCACCTCAAGCGCGCCCCCGGCCTGCTTCGTCACGACCGTGCTTTTCATACGCTCGCGCGCGTACTTGGCGCCATCCTGGAACGTCGCGACCCAGAGACGGGGCTCGCGTTCTTTGATGTAGTCGAAGTAGGCTCTGATGCGTTCGGTCGGCTGGGCCTCCCAACCGATGCCTTCGACGCCATGGATAACCAGCACCAGCCAGATGCCGTGATCGAGCGAGGTGTCGATCCATTCCTTCATCTGCTCGAGAGTCGTGCGCGCGAGCGGGCCTCGCTGCCACTGCACATACTCTTTCTTCGACTCCTTCGGGTTCCGCGAATCGCCGCGCATGATCCCGTCCATGAAGTCATCGGTCACCCAGTTCCGCGTCAGAGGGAACTTCGGGATGACGTGGCGGCCGACGCGCTCGTCGTGAATTCCGTACGGGCACTCGATCGAAAAGGTGTGCTTCGGCCCGAGCTGCTCTCGGATGTCTTCGGTGGACTTCTCAGCCTCATACAGGATGTTGGCCTCGTCGAGCGCCGGCATGAAAGGGTGCGAAACCGTGTGGCTGGCGAACTCGTGGCCCTGAGCGGCGTACTTGCGGAATTCATCCCAGGTGAGCCGGCTGCCGCTTTCCGGGTTCCGCTGCCGCTCGCGCACCGTGTATTCGGTACCCGTCTGCCGTAGTTTCGCCAGGGCTGCGTTGACAGCCTCGAAGTTGCCTTGCGTGATCATGCGGCCGGCGCGCTGCACGTTGTAGTCGCGCAACTCCTCAAGACGCTGGACGTCGCGCAGATACCAGACGGCCGAGGATCGCTCGAGCACGTTGTCGCGCGTAGTGGGAATCGTCTCGCTCTCGCGAAGGATTTCCATGATGGGCCTGCCGGCAAACGTGGCCTTGTTGCGGGAGCCGGGAAGGCCGCCGGTGATGATGAAAAATGTCCCCGGCAGGCCGCGTTCGTTCATCAGCGGCAGTGCGATGCGGAACTGGTTGATCGACGAGTCGTCATAGGTGAGCGAGACGCAGGCTTTTTTGCCGTCCTGCCACTTCATGATTTCCGAGCGAGGCTCGTCGGCGGCGAGAGCCAGGACGAAGGGGGCGCAGAGTGCCGTGAGGCGGCGGCGTTTCATTGCTTTTTCATGATAATACCGGGCAGGCCAAAACGGCCTGGCCCGGGATCGCCGGCGACAGGCAGACTGAAGTCCGCCCCACCAGGCGCCGGGACGAGTCCCGGCGCGGCAGGCACGAGTGCCTGCGCCACGTTG
>JBOGMR010000180.1:0-5933 GCA_050746825.1 Bryobacteraceae bacterium
GCTCAGGGACGCCGCGGCTCAGGCGGACGATTTGATGGCGCGCTTTCCGCAGTCCGCGCTTTGCCGGCGGGACTCGATGATGGCTCATCTGACGCTCGGGCACGTGCTTGGAAGTCCGCTGTATCTGAATCTCGAGCGCGTGGACGAGTCCGGGAAACACTATCGGAGAGCGGTTGCGCTGGCCGAAGAACTGGCGGCGGCGGACAAACCGAATGCCGATGCGCGGCGCAATCTTTCGCTGGTGTACACGCGCCTGGCGGCGGCGATTCGCGACAGGGATCCGGCGCGGTCGGCCGCATTGTACCGGAAGGGCGGAGCGCTCACACAAGAACTGGTTCGCTCCGATCCCACAAACGTGTTTCTGCTGCGCATGCGCGCGTATGATCTCGCCGCGATGGCTTATCCGCTGAGGAAGCTGGGCGAGCGGAAGACGGCGTGGCAGGGCCTTTCGGAGGCGCTCCAGATACAGGAGGCGCAGCACGCAAGAAATCGCGCGGAGACGGAGTTCCTGCATGACACTCCGCTGACGCGGCTGGCGATGGGTGACCTTGCGGCCGGCGAGGGCCGGGCTGCGGTCGCGGTGGAGCAGTACGAGAAGGCGGCGGCGATTGGAGAGGGAATCCGGAGGCAGTATCCGGACGATTTGTCGTGTCACGCGGTGCTCGCTGACGTGTACGTGAGCTTGGGGCGATTGCAGTCGAAGCGCGGTGAGGCCGGCGAGGCTGCGGGCTGGTATCGCAGGGCACTCGATGTTTGGGAGAGTTGGGAGCGGCGCGGCGTCCGGTTCCCGTCGATGCAGACGCGGGTTCAGAGGATTCGCGAGGAGTTGGGCAGGCGAAACCGCTTGCCCCACCTACCTTGACGAGAGTTGCGTTTTTGGTTTGACGCGCAGTTGGATTGGCTCGCCGGCGTACGAGGTCTGCTGGCCGCCGGCGCGCGTCTCGACGTTTCCGGCCACGACGATCGGCTGCTCGAGGGGCTGCGCCGTCGGCAGCGCTTCGAGCGTGAAGCTGCGGCGGTTTTCGTCCTCGTTGATGAGCACGCCGTTGAGACCGACGTCGATGACGCGCACGCCGGGCGGCAGGTTGCGGACTTCCACGGGGACACGCCCGCCGTAGCCGTGATTGCGCTTGATCGAGACGCTGACTTCGGCGGTGCCGCCGGGTTCGAGCACGACTTCCCTGGTCTCCGCCGTCATGAAGATGTCGGGCTGCGGTATCAGGGTGATCAATTTGAGCCGGTCGTCCGGACTGGCGTGATGACGAATCGCACCGGCGCGCCCGAGTACGCTGAGCGGTGTGGATTGATCGAGTTTCGCATTCGCATCGGCGCTGAGCAGCAGCGTCGTGCTCACCTGGCCCGGCATGATGCTGCCTTTGGTGGCGCGCAGGCCCGCCGGCAGATCTTCTACCGACACTTCGATGGGGCCGTCGAAATCATCCATACGGGAGGCAATGACGGTGAGCGGGATGCGGCCGCCGAGCGGCACGTTCGGATTGCGCGGCGTGACCGCAAGACGGAAATCCGGCGTGGGTGTGCGGACGGAAAGACGGTACGAGAATTCGGGACCGGCCAGGCCGCGGACGTCGCGGAGGTGCACGATGTAGTCGCCGTCGGCCGGTGCGGTGAAGCGAAGGCGGGAATCCTTGCCGAAGCCGGGTCCGCCGTCGTCGTTGCGATAAGGAAGGCGCACGAGCGGAAGTCCGTTAGGCGCGGGCTGCGCGCCCGGGGCCAGAACCTGCACCTTGTAGACGGGCTTGTCGTTCGCGTGGGCTTCACCGGTGGTGTCGAAGTAAGCGATGCGCTGCCCGCCGAACGCGTTGAGGCGGAAGTCGTCATCGGGCGTGCGCGGCATCGCTTCCACTTGCAGAATTTCGTTGCCGATCATGACGTAGTCGTCCACCGCGAAACCGGTCGGCGACTGAATGCGGATGCCGGCCGAGACCGAGTCGTGGTCGCGCAGAGTGACGGAGGTTTCGAGCAGGCAGCGGATCGTGGCTCGCTCAACCGGTTTGCCCTTCGCGTCGAGCACTTCGAGGATCGAATCGAGCGGCGAGCCGAGGCGCGCGGCGTTCACCTCGAGCATCAGTTTGTCGCCCTTCCTGGCTTTGAAGCGGAAGTAGTGCTCGCGCTTCTGCGCGCTGTCGAGGCGCCCGTTCACCGTCACGGGGAGCGAGAGCGATTGGGCGGCGGCAATCGATGCGTTCGCGCCCGACGCTTCCACTTCCGGCGTGTCGCCAAGCGCGAGTCTCACCTTGTTGAACGTGGCGCCCGCGGGCGTGCCGGCACGCAGGATAACGGCGCGCTCATCTTCGGGTGAAGGCTCGCCCTTCACCGTGATCCTGCCGTCGCCGAGGTTGAAGCCGCGCAGGGTGACGGTTGCGTCCTTTCCTTTGGGAATGCCCAGCGGATAAGCGGAAAGCGCCACCGGCAGCTTGCCGGTCTTGATGCGGTAGAAGTGGTTGCCGCCGCCGGACTGCTGATAATCGGCGACGCGGATGTAATAAGATCCCGCTTTATCGAAGCGGTACGAGAACGCGGCTTCGCGCGTGCCATCGGCACCGAACTCGCGCAGCAGCGTCTGGTCCGCGGTGTACACGCCGACGACCGGTTGCAGCGAGGAGCCCAGCATCTGCGCGCCGTTCTCAAAAACGAGTTCGTCGCCGGCCTTCACCTCGATCTTGTAGAAATCGAGATCGCCGGGACGCGAAATTGTGCCCACCAGGATCGAAGGCAGGTAGCTCTCGAACGCCGCTTCCGCCGTGTCGTTCGGCTCACGATCGGGGCTTTCGCCGTAATACGGCTCGATGGTGAAACGGCCTTCGAGACTGGCGCCGAGCGGCGTCTGCAGGCGGAAGCTTACCGGTCCGATCGCTGCGTCGGGGCTGATGTCGAGCTCGACCGTGACCTGGTTGCGCGGCGGCAGCGGTCCGAGATCGATCGTGGACGGCGTGCCGTTGCTGCCGAGGCGAATGTCGGGGAGGTCGGGCAGCTCTTTGATGCGAACGATGCGCGCCTTGATGCCGGACTCGCTGAAATGGATCGCGCTCGTTTTGGCGAGGTTGAGTCCCTCGACGGTCAGCTCGATGGTCGCGCCGCGCGACACTCCCAGCGGCGAAACGGAGTTGATGGTGGGAGGCGTGGTGCGCGGGCCGGTGGGGTGGTCGGTCGCGTTCTGCGCCCACGCAGCGGCGCTGAGACAAATCAATCCGGCGAGCTTCTTCATCGCATCACCTCGCGGCCAGGTTGGTCTGGCCAAGACTATAGAATTCGAGCGAGCCGTCGAAGCGGCCCGCGACAAATGATTTTCCATCGGGAGCGAACTCGAGCGACATCACCCAGTCGGGCTGGCGCGGAATCACGCGGACCTCGGTGAGGTCGTCGGCTTTAAGAATCTTGATGGTCTTGTCGGCGCCTGTCGAGACCAGGACTTTGCCGTCCGGTGAGTAGGCAAGCTTGAGGATGGCGTCCTCGTGAGCGATGAGCGAGTTGACAAGCGACCCGCTCTTGTCGCCGAGCGACCAGACGCGGATGGTTTTGTCGAGCCCGCCGGCGGCGACCCATCTGCCCGACGGATGGACGGCGACGGTGTTGAGACCGTCAAGCGGCTCGCCGAGCGTGTAGAGGCGCTCGCCTGTGGCGGCGTCCCAGATTTTGACTGTGCGGTCGGCTGCGGCGGAAACGAGGCGCTTGCCGTCGGGCGTAAAAGCGAGCGAGTAGACGGCATCGATGTGGTCTTTGAGCGTGCGCTTCTCCTGGCCGGTTGCGGCATCCCACAGCTTGATGAACTTGTCGTAGCTCGAGGTCGCGAGTGTCGCGCCGTCGGGTGAGAAGGCGAGGCCGTAGATGCAATCGGTGTGGCCTTCGATGGTACGGAGCACGGCGGACTTCGCCACGTCCCAGATCTTGACCTCACCTTTGCGCCCGGGAAGCCCGCCGGCAGCGGCGAGGAGCTTGCCGTCGGGCGAGAAGGCGACGGCGCGGACGATGTCTGCGTGCCCTTTGAGCGTCGTCTCGAGCTTGGCCCCGGCGGTAAAGAGGCGCACTTCCTTGTAGCTTCCGGCGGCGAACAGCGTTCCCTTTGGCTCCGCGGCGAGTGAAGCAATTGCGGGCTTGACCGCGGTTTTCGGCTGAATCTTCGGCGTCGTTGTAGCGCCGATCTTGCTGACGATGATCGGAGCGCCGGGCTTGGCGCCGGCGTCGATCCATTTTTTGACGATTTCGATTTCACCGGCGGCCATCGATCGGCCGCTCATCGGCATGGCAGGAGCGAGCTTGCCGGCGATCATCAGATAGAGGCGGCTTTCGTCGCTTTTGCCGGGGATGAGGACTTGACCGTGATTGCCGCCGTTCTTGATGCCGTCGACGGTGTCGAGGTCGAGGCCGCCCATTTTGACGCCGGCGGCGTGGCAGCCGATGCAGTATTCGGCGAAGATGGGGGCGACGTCTTTGGCGAAGTCCTGGGCGCCCACTTGAACCGCTAGTCCAACGGCGAGAATGGGCAGGCGAAACCGCCTGCCCCACCTGCGTTCGCGAATCTCTCCGTACATCATGATCCTAATAGTTAAAGAGGAATTCTTTGCTGGTCAGCATGGCCCACATCATGTCTTCGAGGGCTTTCTGGCGCGCGTCGCGCTGGGCTTCGACCGATCCGGTGGTGGTGCGGCTCTGGCGAAGCTGCTCGGTGATCGCCTGCTTCTCGGGCTCGCTCGGGTAGCGGCTATAGGCCGAGAGGAACAGATGCTCGATGATGCGCGCGTCAGACAGGCCCAGCTTTAACGCGAGTACGGCGTAGCCGTTGGCGTCGCTCAGTTTGCGGTTCAGTGTCTCGCCGTTGATGACGTGCAGCGCCTGCGTAATGCTAGGCTCACTCGATCGCTCACCCGCATCGCAGATCACGCGAGCCGGGCGTCCGAAGGCTGCGAGGAACTCCGAACGCACTTGCGTATCGGGAAGCTGGAGCGCCCGCGTTCCCGCCGGAAATCCGGGAAAGCGGGAAGGGACGCCAGTGACCTGAGACAACGCGTCGAGCATCACTTCCGCCGGAAGGCGTTTCACGATGTACTTCGAGTAATACTTGTTGTCGCTCTGGTTGGTGGCGTTGGCTTCCGAGGAAAGCTGGTAGGCGCCCGAATTCATGATGAGGCGAATCAAGCGCTTCACGTCGAAGCCGTTCGAGGCGAAATCCTTGGCGAGCGCGGCGAACAGCTCTTCGTTCGACGCCGGGTTAGTGGCACGCACGTCATCGAGCGGTTCGGTGAGGCCGCGTCCCATGAAGTTGCCCCACACGCGGTTGACCAGGGCGCGCGAGAAATACACGTTGTCGGGGCTGGTCAGCCACCTGGCGAAATGCGCGCGGCGGTCGTCGAGCGAATCGAGAGACATGGACTCGCCGTCAAGCGGCGTGGGCGGCAGCGGCCGAAGCAGGCGCGGATGATTGATGTCGCCGGTGGCCTTCGCGTAGATGACGGTGTCGCCGGGCACGTCGCCGTTCTTCTGCCCGACGCGCGCGAACAGGTTCGCCATCTGGTAATACTGCTTCTGCGTCCACTTTTCGAGCGGATGATTGTGGCAGCGCGCGCAGGTGAGCTTCTGGCCGAGGAACGCCTGTGTGACGTTCTCGGTCAGGTCGATCGGGTCCTTGTGTAGAACGAAGTAATTCAGCGCGCCCATCTGGCGGGTATTCCCGGCGGCGGTGAAAATCTCACGCGCGAACTTGTCCCAGGGCTTGTTTTGCCTGACGCCATCGCGGATCCAGTTGTAGAAGGACCACATCGCGTTCGGGCGCAGCTTGCGGCTCGAGACCAGGAGCAGGTCGGACCATTTGTAAGCCCAGTAGTCGACGAACTCATCGCGCTCGAGCAGGGCGTCAATCAGTTTCGCGCGCTTGCCGGGAGACTTGTCGGACAGGAACTGTTCGACTTCCTCGGCGG
>JBOGMR010000181.1:0-6555 GCA_050746825.1 Bryobacteraceae bacterium
GTTCGGGCTGGGTATGGTCGAGGAGCTGGGCCGGCACGGGTACACGCTGTCGACCGGCACCCTCTATCCGATTCTGCACGGCCTCGAGCGGAAGGGATACCTGAGCTCGAAGGCGAAGCGCATCGGCAAGACGGTGCGCCGGGTATACCGTGCGACGCCGGGTGGGAAACGCGCGCTGCGTTCCGCGAAGAAAAAAGTGCAGGAGCTGTTTGGCGAACTTTTCCTACTGATACTGGCACTGCCGCTACTGGCGAACGCGCAGACGGCGCTGAGCCTGCGGGATGCCGTCGAGCAGGCCCAAAAGAAGTATCCGGCGGTTGAGGTCTCCAAGGCGCAGGTGGAAGCAGCGGCGGCAGGGATTCGCGTTGCGCGAACCAGTTTCCTGCCGCGCTTCGATTCGGTGGCACAGGTGAACCGAGCCACCTACAACAACATCACGGGCATTCTGCTGCAGCAGCCGGTGATTTCTCCCATCAGCGGTCCGCCGGTCCGGGAGAACAGCGCGACGAGCGTCTTCGGCAGTGCGGTGGGCTTGCTGATCGACTGGGAGCCATTCGATTTCGGTTTGCGGCGATCGCGCGTGGACGTCGCCGAGAGTTCCCGAAAGAGGGCGGAGGCCGCGGTGTCGCGCTCGGAGTTCGAAGCGGGAACCTCTGCGGCCGACGCCTACCTCACGGCGCTCGCGGCACAGGAAATCGTTCGGGCGGCGCAGACGAACGTGGCGAGGACGCGCGTGCTGGTGCAATCGGTGGAGGCGCTGGTGAAGGCCGAGCTCCGGCCGGGCGCTCACCTGGCGGTCGCGCGAGCCGAAGCGGCGGCGGCGCAGGCCCAGGTGGTGCGGGCCGAGCAGGCGGTCGCCGAAGCCAAAGCGTTGTTGGCTGGATTCACCGGCCATCAACCGGGGCAGATTTCAGTGGCTCCCGGACGCATGCTGGAATTGCCGCCGGGCGAAGGAGGGCCGGACAAAGTCGCGCAGAATCCCGCTGTACGCGAACAGGCCGCCGTGATTGATGAGGCGAAGGCGCGCGCGCGGACGCTCGACCACGCGTGGATGCCGCGCTTTTCACTCCAGGGGACAACCTACGCGCGCGGTTCCGGCGCGCGTCCCGATTTCACGACGCTCGGGGGAGCGAACGGACTCGCCCCCAGCTTCTACAATTGGGGCCTCGGCTTCACCGTGAAGTTTCCGATTCTCGACTACGCGGCCGTTCGCGTGCAACAGGCAGAGGAAGCGGCCAAGATTCGCGTCGAGGAAAACCGGTCACGGTTGATCCTCACTGAACTCGAGATCAAGCGGAACAGGGCGCTCGCGGCGATTGAGGCGGCGCGCAAGCTTGCCGGCCTCACGCCGGTTCAACTCGAAGCAGCCCGCGCCGCGGAATCGCAGGCTCAGGCGCGCTACAAGGCGGGTCTCGCGCCCGTGGTGGAAGTCGCCGACGCCCAGCGAGTGCTCGCGCAGGCGGAGATCGACAACGGCATCGCGCGGCTCAACGTTTGGCGGGCGCTGCTGGCGTTGCGAGCGGTGGAAGGCGACCTGACACCGCTCCTGCAGATGGCGGGTCAATAGGAAAAAGTCATGTGGCTCATCCACGCAGCGATGCGGCGTCCGGTCACGATCCTGATGGCGATTCTCGGAGTGGCGCTGTGCTCAATCCTGGCGATGCGGCGCATGCAGACCGACATCTTCCCGGACCTCGGGACCCCCGTGATTTACGTCGCGCAGCCGTATGGCGGCTTGGACCCGGCGCAGATGGAAGGGTACCTGGTGAATTATTACGAGTACCACTTCCTCTACATCCGCGGCATCGACTACGTCGAGTCGCGCTCCATTCAAGGCGCGGCAATCATGAAGCTGTACTTCCACGAAGGAACCGATATGGCGACCGCGATGGCCGAGACCGTCGCGCAGGTGAACCGGTCGCGCGCGTTCATGCCGCCCGGCACCGTGCCGCCGTTTGTCACGCGCTTTGATGCCGGCAGCGTTCCCGTGGGGTACCTGGTGTTTTCGAGCGCGAGCCGCGGCGTGGATGAGATTTCGGACCTCGCGCTGTTCCGCGTGCGTCCGATGTTCTCGCGCCTGCCCGGCGTGTCGGCGCCGCCTCCGTTCGGAGGCACCGCGCGCACATTGGTGGTGCGCGTCGATCCAGACAAGCTGCGGTCTTACCAGATGTCGCCGGACGAAGTGGTGCAGGCGATCGCGGCCACGAACACGCTGACGCCGTCCGGCAACGTGCGCATCGGCGATCTCAACCGGATCGCGCCGGTGAACGCTACAGTTCGAGAGGCGGCGGAGCTCAACGACGTGCCGGTGCGGCAGGGACCCGGCCCGACGGTATATCTGCGCGACATCGGCTATGCGGAAGACGGCGCCGATATCCTGACGTGCTATGCCCTCGTGAACGGACGCCGGGCGGTCTACATCGCCGCGACCAAGCGCGCAGACGCCTCGACGCTCGACGTGGTTCGCCGGATCAGGGAGGCGCTGCCGGCCTTTCAGGCGGCGATCCCGGAAGACATCAAAGTCGATTTCGCGTTTGACCAGTCGTTCCACGTCACCAGCGCTCTGCGCGCGCTGTTGCAGGAAGGGCTGATGAGCGCGGCGCTCACGGGCGTGATGATTCTTCTGATGCTGCGCAGCTTCCGCGCGGCTTTAGTCGTTGTCACGACGATACCGGTGGCGCTGCTGTCCGCTGTGGTCGCGCTGTGGGCGGCCGGCCAGTCGCTGAATCTGATGACGCTGGGCGGGCTGACGCTCGCGATCGGTGTTCTGGTGGACGAATCCGTGGTCGCGGTAGAGAACATCCACGTGCATCTGGGCCAGGGTAAAGGCGCCGCGCGCGCTGTTCTCGAGGCCAGCCGCGAAGTTGTGGCGCCTCGGTTCCTTGCGATGCTGGCGGTGGTTTCCGTTTTCGCGCCGTCGTTCTTCATGGAAGGCGTGGCGCGCGCGTTGTTCGCACCGCTCGCGCTCGCGGTCGGCTTCTCGATGGTCGCGTCGTATTTTCTCGCGAGCAGTCTGGTGCCGATCATGGAAACCTGGCTGAACCGCAGGCGCGCACAGCCACACGCGGAGCGCGGAACGACACTGTTCGACCGCTTCCGCGAAGGATTCGGCGGCCTGTCGCGACGCCTGATTCGATGGCGTTGGGCGATTGCGTGCGTCTACTTGCTGGCAGCGGCTGGGATCACCGTCGTCGCCGGCGGAAAATTGGGCGCCGACATTTTCCCGCAGGTGGACACGGGCCTGTTGCAAATGCGCCTGCGTGCGCCCACGGGCACGCGCGTCGAGCGGACCGAACAGTTAGCGCAAAGAGTCCTCGCCGAGCTGCAACAGCAAGTGGGCGCCGGGAACATCGAGAGTACGCTCTCGTTCGTTGGCGTGCAGCCCTCGAGCTTCCCCGTCAACCTGATTTTTCTGTGGACCAGCGGGCCGCACGAAGCGGTGATGCAGGTTGCATTGAAGCGCCAGGCCGGGATCTCGACTGCGGAGCTGCAGGAAAAGCTCCGGCGGCGGATTACGGAGATGGCGCCGGGAACCCAGGTCACTTTCGAAGCCGCCGATCTGGTGAGCCAGGTGATGAGCTTCGGTGCGCCGACGCCGGTCGAGATCGCCGTGACGAGCGCCAACCTGGCGGCAAACCGCAAGCTTGCCGAGAGCATCGTGTCGCAGCTCCGGCAGATTCCGGCGCTCCGCGATGTTCAGCTCGGGGAGTTGCTGGACTATCCGGCACTGGACATACGGATCGATCGCGAGCGCGCGGCGCAGCTTGGAGTCACCGTTTCGGAGGTAGGCCGCGCGATTGGTCCCGCCACCTGGTCGAGCCGGTTCACGCACCCGGTGTACTGGGCCGACCCGAGGTCGGGCATTGCGTATCAGGTCCAAGTGGAGCTTCCGCAATCGCAGATCTCGTCGATCGACGACCTGCGGCGCATTCCGGTGAAGAAGAACAGCTCGACGATGCTGGGCGACGTAGCCGAACTGGGCTTTGGCAACATCTCCGGCGAGTACCACCGCTTCAATATGCAGCGCATGGTGACCGTAACCGGCAATGTGGCGGGAAGCGATCTCGGCGGCGCCGCATCAAGCATCACGTCCGCGCTCAAGAACCTGCCGGAACCGCCCCGCGGCGTCACGGTAGCCGTGCGAGGCCAGATCGCACCGTTGACGCTGATGCTCGAGAATCTGCGCCTTGGCTTGCTGCTGTCGATCGTGGCGGTGTTCCTGCTTCTGGCAGCGTACTTCCAGTCGATTCGTGTGGCGTTCGTGGTGCTGCTGGCGATTCCGTCGGTGCTGGCGGGAGTGGCGGTGGCACTACTGGTCACGGGCGCCACGCTGAACATCCAATCGTTCATGGGCGCCATGATGGCGGTGGGGATCTCGGTGGCCAACACAATTCTGCTTTGCACGTTCGCCGATCAGTATCGAAGGAAAGGCGTCCCGGCCGGAGAGGCGGCGGCGGAGGCGGCGAGGACGCGCGCGCGGCCGGTCTTGATGACCAGCATCGTGATGATCACGGGCATGGCGCCGCTGGCGCTCGGGGCTGCGCAGACGGCGCCGCTCGGCATCGCCGTCATGGGTGGATTGGCGGCGGCGACGGTGACAACGCTGTTCATCATTCCGTCTGTGTTCGCGATTTTGGAGGGCGGCGGCGGAACGGCATCGCCGTCGATCGATCCGGATGATCCGGGAAGCCCGCATTATGACGGTCCGGACGCTGGTGTGGTGAGGGTATGAGGAAAAGCGCGACTCTGGGCAGGCGAGACCGCCTGCCCCACCTGCGGAGTCTGCCGGCCGCGCTTGTGTGGGCGGTCGCGTCGATTCATCCAGGCGCGGCGCAACAGGCGGGACCGGTCTCCGCGAAGTTGGTTGAAGTAGTCTCGAAGCCGCTTGAGGGTACGACGGAGCTGCCTGGAGAACTGCGTCCTTATCGAAGCGTCGACATATACGCGAAGGTATCGGGGTTCGTCCGGTCGGTGAGTGTCGATCGGGGCTCGCACGTTCGCAAGGGTGCGGCGCTGGCGACGATCACCGCGCCGGAGATGGACGCTCGCATCGCCGAAGCGCGCGCGCGCATGGTGTCGATCGAGTCGCAGCGCTCCGAGGCCGAATCGAAGCTGGCGGCCTTGCGAAGTACGTTCGAGCGTTTGAAGGAAGCTGCGAAAACGCCGGGCGCCGTTGCGGGTCACGACATCGAACTGGCCGAGAAGGCGATGGACGCCGAGCGGTCGCGCGTGGTGTCGGTGGAGAAGACCATTGAGGCGGCCAAGGCGAGCGTCGCGGCTCTCGAAGATCTGCGCAACTACCTGCGCGTCGCCGCCGAGTTCGACGGTGTGATCACGGAGCGTTTTGCGCACGAAGGCAGCCTGGTGGGTCCTGAGAGCAAGGGCGCGACGCCGCTTTTCCGGCTCGAGCAGATCGACCGGTTGCGGCTCGTCGTGGCAGTTCCCGAGTCTCTTGCCGGCGGGATCCGGATCGGGGCGCGCGTGGAGTTCACGGTGTCGACGTATCCGAGCCGGAAGTTCAGCGGCGTTGTGGCTCGTCCCGCGTTATCCGTCGATCCGAAGACGCGCACGATGCCGGTGGAACTCGACGTCAACAATGTGGGTGGACGGCTCGCGCCCGGCATGTATGCGGAGGTGATTTGGCCGATGGCGCGCGGACGCAGCAGCCTGCTCGTGCCCGCGACGGCGATCAAGTCGACCACCGAGCGGATTTTTGTGATCCGGGTGGTGAATGGTCTGGCGGAATGGGTGGATGTGCGTCGCGGCGCGCCACAGAAAGACCTGGTCGAGGTCATGGGGAATTTGAAACCGGGAGACAAGATCCTGCAAAGGGCGACCGATGAGGTGAGGCCGGGGACGAAGATCGCGGCGCAGTGAGAGTTTGGGCGGGACTGCTCGCATTTACCTTTCGGGCCGTGGCGCGACATAAGAGTGGTCGCACGGCGGATCGGTCCGAGGCGCGACCTGTAACTGAGCCGCGAGCGTGAGCGAGCGGTTGGCGCGCCTCACGGCACGTCCCCCAAGAAAACCGCCAGAGGCTTGCCTTGCTCCTCGACCAATAGCGGATCGCCTCACGAACATCCTGATCCTTCCACCGCCATCGCGTGCTTCCGTGACGTGCCCATCGCCTCCGGCCTCGTTCATCGCCTTCGAGCCGGTTTCAAAGCTCGGCTTGCATAGGCCTTGAAATCATTCATCACAGGCACGTGATTTGCTCCGCACATGCGCGGCTAACAGATTCCAACCACGGGTGTAAGCAGACCTCCTGGAGCGTTTCGAGCACGATCGTGCGGCTGTCGCCGCCCAGCTCATCAGGGGGCTGATTCATGCTGCGGCGTTCCGCAGCAACGCGATCTGGATCGGCTTCCAGCACTCGGGCTCCAAACCGATTGGGCGACGATCTACGGAGCCCGATTCGTCACCGTGAAGATGTGCGCCGTAGCAGGCAAAAGTAAGGAAATACCTCATTCGATCCTTTGCAAGGAAAAGCAGAGCCTAGTGTAGTGTCTCATAATTAGCTGGACTTTCGTTTGCGGGACTTGGGAAGGGTGCAGC
>JBOGMR010000182.1:0-2761 GCA_050746825.1 Bryobacteraceae bacterium
TCCACGTTGAACTGCGTGCCGCCCCAGTAGGGGCTGCCACCCACGCGCGGATTGTTCGCGTTGTCGAGTTGCATCACGCCGGCGCCCAGCAGGACCAACTGGTCCAACCCTCGGCCGTTCAGCGGCAGGTTCACGATCGCCCTGCCCTCCATCACGCTGCTGATGGCCGAACTCTCCGAGTTCACCACCGGCGCAGTGGCGTCGACTTCAACGCTTTGAGTGATTGTGCCGGTTTCAAGCGCCACATCGGCTCGAACCGTTCGGTTGGAAAGCGCCGAGATGCCCTTGGCCAGATACGGCTTGAACCCGCTCGCTTCCGCTTTCACCGTGTAACGCCCGGGCGGCAAGTTAGGAGCGACGTAGTTGCCCGCCTCATCCGTCGCCGTCTTGAACGAGATGTTCGTTTGGTCATTCGTCAATGTCACGGCAGCATTAGGAACTACGCTGCCAGAAGCATCGACGGCTGTGCCCACCATGGTCCCGCTGACCACCTGCGCCGATGCGGACCCCACAAGCAGACACATCACCGAGACGGCGATTCCGCTAAGCAGATTTTTCATGATGTTCCTGACCCTTCTGGCCGCTGATTATACAGGGAAAGCGAGGGGCGCCGCCAGGACTCGTTTACCGTTATTCCCTCATCCCTTCGCTCGGGCCAACGGGGCTCGCGTCGCAGACATGCCTGTTGCTTGGCCAGGCGTGATTTCTACGGACGTAGGTTCGACTATCGCCCCTAAAGACCTCGCGCAGCAAGATATGCGCCGTCCCCCCTTCCGGAAAAACCGAACAGCAACGGTTCTCCTTCAGCGGCTAGCGGTACAGTATGTTAGTCCCGACCGCAATTCACCGGAGCCAGAGGAACTGCCGCTGACGATCCGCACGTTCGATTCAGAAGACATGCCGGGAGTCCTTGCGATTGAGCGCGCCTGCTTCGGCCGGAGCGCGTATCCGCGTGGGCTGTTCGAAGAATACGCCGCTCAGCCCGCCACAATCTTTCTCGTCGCGGAAACGGGTAGGAAAACCGCGGGATACATTCTGGCGCGCAGCCGGCGATCCGAGCTGGTATCGATCGCGGTCGATCCGTCAACGCGTCGCAGCGGAGTAGGAAATGCGCTGCTGCAGAGCGCGCTGCGCCGTTTGCGTCGAGCGGGTGCGACTGAAATGAGCCTGATAGTCAAAGTCACTAACCAGGGCGCCATGCGGTTCTACGAATCCTTCGGCTTCGAGCGCATCCGCCGCGTGCGCGCTTACTACGAAGACGGCGCGGACGGATATCTGATGAAAAAAGGGTGAGCGCCGGAGCGCCCACCCCTGTGGTTCTGACACCGGGTAGGGAATTAGAAGTCGTACCGCATGGCCATCTGGAAGATTCGCGGCTGGCCGACCGTGCCGCTGATCCGTCCGAACGTCTGAGGTGTTGCGATGCTCACTGCTGGGTTCGCAAAATTCACCTGGTTGAACACGTTGTACCCTTCGGCGCGGAAGGCGATGGTGTGACGCTCTGTGAGTTTGAACTTCTTCACAAGGGACATGTCGACACCGAAGAAGCGTGGACCGCGGAAAGTGTTGCGGCCGGAACTGCCGACTTCACCGGCTCCCGGGAAGGTGAAGCCGGCAATCTGCTCGGTCGCGAGGTAGTAGATGGTCCCGTTGCTCCGCCGGTCAACGCTGCCGATGTTGCGATCGCCGGAGAAATTGGCCCACGTGTTCGCGCTGGAACCGGTGGTCTGACGGCCGGAAGAGACGGTCATGACGGATCCGCTCTGCCAGACGTTCAACACGCCGAGGTCCCAGCCACCCACCAGCGTGTCTACCCAGCGCGGCATATTGCCGCCGAGAGCGTGACCGCGGCCTATGGGAAGCGTGTAGCTCGCTGCCATGTTGAAGGCGTGCGGCCGGTCTGCATCGCCTCGTGCCCGGTTCTGGCCCAGGTTGAAGCTGTCGATCGGCGAAGTAAAGCCATTGCCGTCGACAGAAATATTGTCCATGGACTTGCTGAAGGTGTAGTTAGCGTACAAGCTGAAGGCGCCGGCTCTGCGGCGAACGCTGAATTGAAGCGAGTCGAAATAGTTGCGCCCGTCGTTCGTTCCCAGGATGACCTGGTTGTACTGCGGGAAGTTGCGAATGAAGAACTGGTTCTGGCCCGCGCTTGCGTAGCGATTGTAATTGGCGGCCGTGCGGTCCAAATTGTCGGCAGCCGGGCCTGTCAGGCCCTGGCTGAGATTCGTGGCGCTTAAGGCGGTGACGGCCGCTGCCGGCGTGCCAAACATCCGGACGAACGTGTTGTTCGCCGGCGGCGCAACCCCGCTGGCTGCGAACGCCTGCATTTCCTTGAATGACTGCAGGAAGTCGCCGGCGATCTTCCGCTGGTTGACATTGAGGTCCATGAACAGCTTCACGCCGCGTGCACCCACGTAGCCGATATCGAACACGGTATTGCGCAGCATCTCCTTCTGGACGTTTAAGCTGTACTGATGCACGTAACCGGTGCGTAGATTGGGATGCATGATCGTGATGTTCTGAGCGCGGGTAGCGGCCAGCGTGAGCACCGGTGCGGGCGGTTGGGGCGGCAGCGGAATGCCGTCCGCAACACGGAGGTCGCCAGTTCCAGAGCTGTTGGGGAAGATCGGAGTGGGCTGGGAAAAACCTGGCGTTCCGGCGTCGACGGCGCTGGCCGTGGCTCCAATTGCCCGGTCGAAGAAGGTGCCGTAGCTGCCTCGGATGGCCATCTTTCCATCGCTGCCCGGATTCCAGGAAAAGC
>JBOGMR010000183.1:0-4500 GCA_050746825.1 Bryobacteraceae bacterium
CTTCTCAAGCGCACCGGAGTCGCTGACCTGCTTGAGCCCTTCGCGCTCGATGATCGCAGATGCCGGCTGGCCGCTCGCCAGCATCTTCGGAAAGATCTCCTTCGCCAGCTTGTTCGAGATCTCGCCCTTGCGAACGAGGCCCAGCAGCTCGCCAAGCTGATCGGCGCTCACGGGCGATTCGCCGATCGTCTTGCCCTCCGCATGCAGCGCGCCGCTCAGCTCGCCCATCACCCAATTCGCAGCCGCGCGCGGATCGCCCGAAACCGTGGCGACTTTTTCGTAATAGTCCGCAATTGCGCGCGTCGACGTTAGCACCTGCGCGTCGTATTCGCGCAGTCCGTAGCTCTCGACGAACCGCTTGCGCTTCCGGGCCGGCAACTCCGGCATGGTCGACCGAATCTCGCCCAGCCAGCGATCGCTGACTCCGAGCGGGACCAGGTCCGGCTCGGGGAAGTAGCGATAGTCGTGCGCATGCTCCTTGCTGCGCATGCCCACCGTCTCGCCCGTGTCCGGGTTGAACAGGCGCGTCTCCTGCTTCACCGCACCGCCGCTTTCGAGCGCCGCGATTTGCCGCGAGATCTCGTAGTCGAGCGCCAGCTTCACGAAGCGGAATGAATTCACGTTCTTCACTTCCGCTTTCGTGCCGAACTTCTCCGCGCCCTTCAAGCGCACCGATACGTTCGCATCGCAGCGCAGGTGCCCCTTCTCCATGTCGCACGTCGAAACTTCGACGAACTGCAGCGTCTGCTTGATCTCGGTGAGGTACGCGTGGGCCTCATCCGCCGACCGCATGTCCGGCTCGCTCACGATCTCGATCAGTGGCGTGCCGCAACGGTTCAGATCCACGTACGAGTAGCGGTCCGAATCCCTGAACCCGTCGTGGATGCTCTTGCCTGCGTCGTCTTCCATGTGCACGCGAGTGACGCCGATGCGCTTCGAACGCCCGTCGACAATGATTTCGACCTCGCCGTGCTCGGCCACCGGCTCGTCGTACTGCGAAATCTGATATCCCTTCGGCAGGTCAGGATAAAAGTAATTCTTCCGCGCGAACCGCGACATCGGCCGGATCGTACAATTCAGCGCCAGCCCCGCTTTCACAGCCAGCTCCACCGCCTCGCGGCACAGGACCGGCAGCGCTCCCGGCAAGCCGAGACACACCGGACAGACGTTTGTGTTCGGCGGCGCGCCAAAGCTCGTCGGGCACCCGCAGAAAATCTTCGTCGCCGTCGCGAGCTGTACGTGCACCTCGAGACCGATGACCGGCTCGTATCGCGCGATCACGTCAGCCGAAGGCAATTCCATGACGGGCGAAGACATCGCTATTCCGCGTCCATCTCGGGCAGAATGTCTGCCAACGGTACGGCAATCGGGGTCTGCGCGACGCGGAGGACACCGTCAACCGGTTCGTGACTGGCACCCGGGGAATAGACGTAGCCACGACGTGCACCTGGATCGATCACCCAGACGGAGGGCGCTCCGAATGCCAGGTAATCGTTCACACGCTCCATCATTTCCGACATGCGGTCGTCCTTGGAAAGGATCTCAACGCATAGAATCGGTGGCTGAGTGATGATCGGTTCGATTGGTGCTGTCGCCGCACAAACATAAACATCCGGAACTCGAAATCGCTGAGCTTTGACCTGCACTCTAAGCTCGACAATGACTCGAATTCCCCACTCGCGTTCACGTAAGCCAAAGAAAATCGCCAGCCGTGTTTGTGTACGGCCGTGGTCGTGTTCTCCCACATTACGCTCCAGGATGATTCCGTCGAGGTACTCGCAGTCCGGGCGATAACTGGTCGAGAGATACTCTTCCGTGGAAACTAATGTAGCCGTCGCCATAACATCAGAATACCGCGCCTACTTGCGCCCGGCTGCCTGCGCAACTTCGATGCGCGCCTGCGCGCGGTACATGGCGCTCAACGCGCGGGCGATGTCGACTCCGACGTTGGCCCCTGCCGACAGACGCTCCTGCGCTTTGCGCAGCGCCTCTTCAGCGCGTTTCACGTCGATCTCCCCGGCGCGCTCCGCCGTCGTCGCCAGCACCCGCACCCGATCGGGCAGCACCTCAACGAACCCGGCGTTGACGGCCATGTAGTGCGTCCGCCCTTGCGAGACGTAATTCAGGTGGCCGGTCGCGAGCTCCGCCAGCATCGCCGCGTGTCCCGGGAGTACGCCGATATAGCCGTTCTTCGTGGGCAGCTCCAGCTCGCTAACCGGCTCGCGCATGATCAGCCGCTCCGGCGTCGCCAGCTCCAGCTCGAAGGTTTCCGCCATGACTATGCGTTCTTAAGCTGCTCGGCGCGCGCCTGCACTTCTTCGATCGTGCCCTGCAAAAAGAATGCCTGCTCGGGCAGATCGTCGTGCTTGCCTTCGCAAACTTCCTTGAAGCCTTTGATCGTATCCGCCAGCTTCACGTACTTGCCCTGCAGGCCGGTGAACTGCTCGGCGACATGGAACGGCTGCGAGAGGAACTTCTGGATTTTGCGCGCACGCGCCACGGTCAACTTATCTTCGTCCGACAGTTCGTCGATGCCCAGGATCGCGATGATGTCCTGCAGATCTTTGTAGCGCTGCAGAATTCCCTTCACCTGCTGCGCGACCCCGTAATGCTCCGCGCCGATGATACGCGGATCGAGAATGCGCGACGTGGACGCCAGCGGGTCCACCGCCGGATAGATGCCCAGCTCCGCGATGGCGCGCGAAAGATTCGTCGTCGCATCGAGGTGCGCGAAGGCCGTCGCCGGTGCGGGATCCGTGTAGTCGTCCGCCGGCACATAGATCGCCTGCACCGAAGTGATCGAGCCTTTCTTCGTCGACGTGATCCGCTCCTGCAACTCGCCCATCTCCGACGCCAGATTCGGCTGGTATCCCACAGCCGAAGGCATGCGCCCGAGCAGCGCCGACACCTCCGAGCCCGCTTGCGTAAACCGGAAAATATTGTCGATGAACAGCAGCACGTCCTGGCCTTCTTCGTCGCGGAAGTACTCCGCCACCGTGAGGCCTGTCAGGCCGACGCGCAGCCGCGCTCCCGGTGGTTCCGTCATCTGGCCGTACACCAGCGCCACTTTCGACTTCGTATAGTCATCCGGGAACAACACCTTCGACTCCTGCATTTCGAGCCAAAGGTCGTTGCCCTCACGCGTGCGTTCGCCGACGCCCGAGAACACCGACACGCCGCCGTGCTTGAGCGCGATGTTGTTAATCAGCTCCATGATCACGACGGTCTTGCCGACGCCCGCGCCGCCGAACAATCCGATCTTGCCGCCGCGCAAGTACGGCTCGAGCAGATCGATCACCTTGATGCCCGTTTCGAACATCTCGAGCTGCGTCGATTGATCCTCGAACGACGGCGCCGGCCGGTGAATCGGATACCGCTGCTTCGCGCTGATGGGGCCCATGTTGTCGACGGGCTCACCGATCACGTTCATGACGCGCCCCAGCGTTTCCTTGCCCACCGGAACGGTGACGGGTCCGCCCAGGCTCTCCGCCTTCATGCCTCGCACCAGTCCCTCGGTCGGCTGTAGCGCCACCGTCCTGACGCGTCCTTCGCCGATGTGCTGCTGCGCTTCGCAGATGATGTCGATCGGCTGCGGAACCTGGAATCCCTCGCTCGTCACCCGGATGGCGGTATGTACGAGGGGAATCTGACCCTCGGGGAACTCGCAGTCCACCGCCGGTCCCGACACCTGAACCACTTTGCCAATTACCTTCGTCGCCATAGCCCTCTGCCTCGTTACTCCGCCGCGGCTGCGCCGCTGACCACTTCAATGATCTCTTTTGTGATGCTCGCCTGCCGTACGCGATTCATGTAAAGCGTCAGCCTGTCGATGATGTCTGCCGCGTTCGACTGGGCCGAGTCCATCGCCGTCATACGCGCCGCGTGCTCGGCTGCTGCCGACTCGAGCATCGACCGGTAGATTTCTATCTCGACGTATCGCGGCAGCAAGCTGCTCAGGATCTCCGCAGGCGGCTGCTCGTAAATGTAATCCGTGCCGCCCGCGCCGGCGGGAACTTCGACCGGCAGCACGCGCGTGACCGTCATTTTCTGAGACATCACGCTCTTGAACTCGTTGTTCAGCACATAGACCGCATCAATTTCGCACGCTGAGAATCGCTCACACAGCTTGCGCGCAATCTCCGCAGCGTCGCCGTACTTCACGCTTGCCATCGCCCCCACATGCTCGCCTGAAATCTGGGCGCGCCGCTTGCGGTGGAAGTCGCGCCCCTTGCGGCCCACCAGTTCATAGGAAATCGACGCGGCGGCATGCTGCTCTGCAAAGCGCAGAGACGCCTTCAGCACGTTTGCGTTGAACGCGCCGCACAGTCCCTTCTCGCCCGTAATCAGGACGATCTGGATGCGGTTCTCCGGACGCGTCGCCAGCAGCGAGTGGATCGCGGACACATCGTCGGCTCCCGCTGCAACTGCCCCGGCCACATTTCCCAGCATCTGCCGCAGCAGCGTCGCATACGGTCTCGACGCGAGCACACGATCCTGCGC
>JBOGMR010000184.1:0-5670 GCA_050746825.1 Bryobacteraceae bacterium
TCCAGCGACAACTGCTCCCGGATTCGGCGAGCACCGGCGTCAGCGGTACTCCGCCGCAATCCGGCGTTATCGAGCAGGCGCCGTAGATGACCGGCCAGCGCCGGCGCGTCACCGGCGCGAAACAGCAGTCCGGTTCGCTCATGCTCGACCAGCTCGGGATTGCCCCCTACGTCCGATGCCACAGCCGCACAGCCGCAGGCCATGGCCTCCATCAGTGCATTGGATAACGCCTCGGACCGCGATGGCAGCACGAAGATATCGATCCGCCGCAACCAATCGGCGACGCTCCGCGTGGTCGGCTCGAAGTGGCAGGCATCCCCAATCCCGAGGTCACGGGTGCGAGCCTCGAGCCGCGGCTGCTCCGGACCGCTGCCCACGAGGAGCAGCCGCGCCCTCCCCGCGACGGTAGCGAACGCCTCGACCAGCGTGTCAAGCCCCTTCTCGGGACGCAGCGCGCAGACCGTACCGATCACCGGCAACGCCGCCGGACCGGCGCGAGCGGCGGGTGTGAACATGTGCGTGTCCAGCCCGTTATAACAAAGGTGGACGCGGGCGGCCGGCACGCGCTCATCCTCGACGAGATGCCTGTGCATGGCTTGGCAATTCACTACGATCCCGTCGGCGATCTGATCGGTCAGACGCAGCAGGTGGCGGGGCATGCCCGGCGTCAGGTCGCGGTACGCGCGCTGGCTGGTAAGGACGACGGGCGCGCGAAACCAACGGGCCAGCGGAGCCGCAAACACGTTCCCCGGCACGTCGAAGGAATGTACGATCGCGATGCGCTGCGCCGCGATGAACCGGCCGAAGCGCCTCGCCACCGCCAGCGTCGACGGCGCATAGAGCGACCGCACCGGAAATTCGACGACCGGCACGCCCGCCGCGCGCAGCTCGTCGGCTCGAATTCCTTCGGCGCGGAAGGCGCCCGCAAACGGCGTGAAGCGCGAGCGGTCGAGCGCACGCGCAATCGCGGTCATCTGCCGTTCGCTGCCGCCCTGCCCCAGTTCGCGCGCCAGCAGCAGGACCGGCGCAGGCCGGCTCACTGACGAGCCTCGGTCCGGCTGGAGCGGGCGCTCTTCCAGGCGTCCTTCCAAAACCAGGTTTCGGGGACGAACACAATCGAGGCTGCGCACAGAGCCGCGGCCATCAGCACCACGAACGTCCGCGCGGGCGACGTCAGCCGCTTCACCGCTGAGCTTTCGGGTATCAGCGGGTCGGCCGCCGCCGCCAGATAGAACGCGGCCTGCGCGCCCATCCAGTAGGGCGGCAGCCAGTAGCTCGACACGGCCATCGCGAGCAGCGCAAAGGGAGCCAGAAGGCGCCCCAGTTTATGCGACACGAAGTGGATCCAGATGCGGTTGTGAACAGGGCTGAGCAGTTGCGGATAGTAGCGGAGTAACTGGTACACGCCGGCCTGCGTGCGCACTTTTCGGCGAAACTCGGCGCCGAGCGGCGCCGGGTCGTCGTAGGCTTTGGCCGCGCCATTCCACACCACACGGCTGCCGCGCAAGAGGGCGCCGGCCGGCAGGTACATGTCATCGAGGATCGTGTTTGGCGGGAGCGGCACGGCCAGCTCGCGCCGCATCGCATAGATGCACCCTGTGGCTCCAGTCATCGAATCGATCCGCGACTGCCGCTGGCGGATCCACTTCTCATAGCGCCAATAGAGGCCCGTGTTGGCCTCAGCCTGGCTCGCTCCGTCGAGAATCACCAGCTCACCGCTCACCACGCCCACGTGCGGATCGGCCAACGAAGCCGTCAGATGCCGCACCGCGGCGCGATCGAGAGGCTGCCGCACGTCCGTGAAGAAGAGAATGTCGCCCGTCGCGCTCGCCATGCCGGCATTCAGCGCCGACGCTTTCCCGCCGCGCGGGATCGCGATCAGCTCGACACCCTCGGCCGCGAATTCACGCACGGCGGCTTCGGTGGCGTCATCCGAGCCGTCGGAAATCACCAGGATCTGGAGGAGCCGGCGCGGATAATCGAGCGCGAGAATCGAGCGTAGTTTGTTTCGAATCCAGCGCTCGCCGTTGCGCACCGCGAGCAGCACCGTGACGGAAGGCTCCTGCACGTCGAGCCGCGATCGCCCCGGCTCAGGCCTCTCCCGCGAACGCAGCGCCAGCAGCACCGGGTAGCCGGCCAAAACGTACGCGAGGAAAGCGGCCCCTGCCGCGAATACGAGGGCGGCGGTCACGGCACAGCGACAGTGGCGCGGCGCGATTCAAGCCACACCGATGCGGCGTCCGCCGTTGTGACTTCGCGCCGCAGGATGGCGAGGACCAGGTCGTGAGCCAGCACGGCGTTGAACGTTCCGCTAAACTCGAGTCCGCCGCGCTGGCCTGCCAGCTTCAACAGGAACGGGACCCGCTTGTCGGATTTGCCGTCAACTTCCGACGCTTCGCGGTACGCATGATCGGAGGTGAGCAGAATCGTGGTCGAATCCCACAGGCCGGAAGCTTCGAGAGCGCGGCGTAGCTCACCTACGCTCCGGTCAGTCAAGGCGAGGCTGTCCAGGTAAGCGCGGATCGGCGAATTTCGCTTGGTGAACGTGCCGGTAGTCATGTCGTAGACATGCGGTGCGTGAGGAATCGGAAGATGGAGCAAGGCAAAGCCGATTTCCCGGTCGCCCGCCGCGCGCAGCGACTGCGAGAACAGATCCTGATAAGCGCGCACCTGGTGGCGCCCCGCCAGCGACTGGCCGAACACCGAAAAAAGAGTTGTCTCGAACAGACTGCGCGTTTGATTCGGCAGTAGTTCGGTGAATGTGTCGCCCATGCTGTTATGCTGCATCGCCATCTCGCGCCAGTCGCAGGCGTTGATGCTGGAGCCGATCACGCGGCAGTAGGGATGATACCAACCCGCCAGCTCGGTGCGAAAGCCGAGCTTTTGGGCGTGCTGGAACACGTTCGGTTGCGCACTCCAGCGCGCCCGCTGCTCGCCGTCGCCGTAGTTGACCAGCAGCTCGTTCGGTCCGTCAACCACAGCATGCGAAACCACACGTCCCGTGACGTAGGCCGACATCGAGAACAGCGTCTCGGCGCCGGGCGGATAGACATTGGCGGCATAGAGCGCTTCGGCGCGGAAGCGATCCAGTTCGGGCAGCTGCAGCGTGGAGTCGCGGTCGACGAACGTGAGCCGCTGGTCCCACTCGTCAAAAACAACCCATAGGAGCCGGCCCGCTGCACGCTCAGTCGGCGGAACGGCGGGAGGTTTCGCCTGCATTCCCGAGGCATCGTAATTCGCGATGCGCCAGCCCGCTTGAAACACCGTCACCGGCACAAATGGGAACAACGCCACCAGGACAACCGCCGCCCAGTGCGAAAGGCGTTTGTACCAGAACGCGATCAGCACCAGTCCGGCTACCGCCACGCCGATGGCGAGCAAGACGACGCCCCTCTGGCCGATGATTTCGAACAAGGGCGATCGGAGAAAGAACAACTGCGGCACGCGCGATCCGAGGACGCTGCGCAGCGCATTCAGCGGCAGCGCCAGCAAGAGGAGAAACGCGCGGCGGATCCACGTCATCGAGCGCTCCGAGCCTCTGGTCCGGACCCAATGCGCGCCGAACCCCAGCGCCGCACCGAGCAGCAGCACGTTGGAAATCACCGCGGCGTACGACGGCGGTGCGGGCGGATGGAGCATGAAGTAAAGGTCGTCGCGGCGGTAGGTGAGCAGCTCCGACCAGATGCGCAGATAACACAGGTTGGCCAGGGAGAGGCCGATGGCCAGGTCGCGCCACATCCCTAAACCGCCTGACCTCGTTTACGCAACAGATAAAGCCAGCGGCTGGCGCCCTCGAGATGCTGCGTGCGTACGATGTCGAAATGACGCCGCGCGGCAGTTTCGAATACGTCCGTGCTCAGGTCTTTGTGAAGCTCTTCGCGCCCCCGCGTGAGGCGGCGAAACATCGAATCGTCCGGCGCGATGAACTCGACCACCACCGCGTCGCGCGTCAGCTCGGCGGCCAGATCGAGTATATCGGCGAGCGGCACTCTCTCGGTTACCAGCATGTGATGGATTACAGCCAGCATGAGGACGCAATCGAAAGCCCCACGGGCCCGGTCGAGAAACGACGGACATTCCTGATTGCGCCAGCCTGTGCCGGGGCTGGGCCGTGTGAGATTCACGGCCAGCGGCAGAATGTCGAGCTTTTCGGTGCGGGCGTTGCGCCAGACCTCGCCCAGCACCACCGGATCGTAATCCGCCGCGACGACCGACGCTCCGCCGCGCGCCGCGATCGCGCTGAAGTGGCCCGTGTTGCAGCCCACGTCGAGCACGCTCCGCGGCTTCAGTTCAGCGACCGTTTGCTCGACAAAGCGCTGCTTCGCTCCGAAATGCTCGCGCGTGTAGTTGTTGTTCGCCCCCATGTAATCCGACCAGGTGGAACTTTGGCCGGCTAGAGGCGCGACGCGGTCGAGCGTACGCCGCAAGCGCGAGAGCAGCGAGTCCAGAATGAAGCGGGCCTTCTCGTGATCGGACAGCGTCTTCTTCTCATAAATCGACGTGTCGTCCTTGTCGTGGCGTGAGGCGAGCAGCGCCGGCATCGTGACCAGGCCGAGGAAGGGAGGGCGAAACCTGCGCAGCGGGCCGAGCCAGCGGTACACTTCCTCGGGCTCCAGGCCGTCGCGGCGCGTGGCCAGGATTTGATCGAGACCGAGGCCGAAATGTTTCGACGCGGCCAGCGGCAAAAGAATCGTGCGAACGAACTGCGCGTACGGCAGCCAGGTGGGGTCGCCCGGATCGCGCCGCTCGAACGAAAGCACGTCGATGAAGACGGGATTCGGCCCGCGGAACAGGACATTGTAAGGCGTGCCGTCTTTGAGGCCAATGCCGTCGTTGAGAAGCTCCTGCGCCAGTTCGAGCGTGAGCGCGCCGGCGGCGTGCAGCATCTCGGCCGGCCACTCGTAAGGAAAACTGGGAAATGCGATCCGCTCATGCTCGACGATGATTTGTCCGCCGCGTTCCTCGAACAGCGAGCCAAGCGCCGGGTAATCGCGCAGAGATTCGGTCTCGGCGGCATTGAGGCGGCGGGAAGAAACGACGCGTCCCGACTCGACCGCCTTGCGGCCGCGCGCCGACTTGAGAAAAGCTTCGAGGTCGGCCTGCCCGGCCGGATTCACCACTCGCAGGATGCGGTCTTCGAGCCGAAACAGGCTGCCCGCCGGGTCGCGAAACGAAGCCGCTCCCGGCAATCGATCGCTCAATCCTTCGGTTCCTCGACGGCAGGAGAGCGCGCGCCGTCCTGCAGGCCGGAAGCTGCTTCAGCCTTCTTCTTCGGCTTCAGCCACGTGGTGACCTTCCGGAAATAAAACAACAGGCCGACGGCCCCGGCGGCTACCAACTGCCAGATGAGCGCTCCCGTGCCAGGGTCGGTGTAAGCCGCGGCTTGTTGCCCGGTCGCGAACGCGATCAGCACAAGCGCGGGCAGGAGGCGCAACGCGCGGCGGGTTTTTGTAGTCGAAATCATGCTGGAATCCGGATTATTAGGGCTTCACATGATTGGAGTATAGAGGCCGAAAGGGGGTCAATTCACCGAAAGGGAGGGAGCACGCGACATGACAGTGATAGATTCGTGGGAATGTAGGCGAGTCGACGAAATCTGAGCGTAGCTGGTACGCCAGACTGAGCCGCGACCGTCAGGGAGCGGTACACCTAGGCTCTGCTTTGCCTTGC
>JBOGMR010000185.1:0-3039 GCA_050746825.1 Bryobacteraceae bacterium
CTTATCGGATGTGGTGACTCGAACCCACGCCAGATTGGAGAGGCTACTCGCCGAGTGCCGTGCTTCCGCTAACACTTCGAGCGTCCGCAAGTCCTCCTTCTGCATCGTGTCGATCCAGCGGGTCGAACTCCAGAGGTACGAGCAGAAGCCTGCCAGGAAAACGATGGTGAGAACCGTCGCAAGGCTCATCACCCGAACCGGCAGCGAGACGCGGTGAGCCGGTCTTCGGATACGTTTCGTTTCAGACACAGTCTGGGAATCGCACAGCTCGGGGCAACTGCCGTTCCCAGACGCGAGCAACGCCGCTACTGAGTGACGCCGGCGAGCGCCGCTACCAGGGCGCCCTTTGCCGTGCTAAATAACGGATCGGCCGATAATCGAACTTCCGATAGTTCTATTGGGAATTCCGTCCCCTTGAGGACCGTCTCGAACCGCTTGGTAAACCCTGCCGGAAGAGCACTACCACCGGCGATCACCAGGGGAATAGGTTGATCGAAGCGGGGCGCGCGCTTGGCCTGCTGGAACGCTTCTTTGAGCCCCGCCGCCAGCGTCTGGATCATCTCATCGTAATAAACGCCGATCGCCTGCTGATGCCGCTCCGTGAAGTAGCCGTTGAAGTGGAAGCTCTTCTCCTTGATGTCACGGATCCGCGTGGCGATCTCGCCGGTCACGGCCGCCGCGCTCTGGTCGATGAAGTCTCCGCCTTTCGGAATGCTGAAGCTGAAGATCGGAACTGACAGGTAAGCCAGACAGACATTGCACATGCCCGCGCCGCAACTGACGCCGATTCCGGTGAAGTTCTCTTTCTCGAGCTCGGCCAGGACGACTGCCAGGCCCTCATCCACGCTATGCAGCGCGACGCCGAATTCGGTCAGCGCCTGGCGGAGCGTCGCCTGATGGTAGCGGATGTCGTCGGCCGGCCCGCCCGGGTGGAGCGGGGGAGCGGGCACGCTGAAGCACACCTGCGCCGCTTTCTTGGTGGCTTTCTCCGGCTCGAGCAGGCTGCTCACGATGCGCCGCAGGAAGTGCAAGCCCTGCGCTTCGTCCGGATTGAGCAGCCCGTTCCGCATCGGCCGCCGCGTCTCGCGATGGAATAGATTGGCGAACTTCGTGGCCTGGTTGCCAAACACGATCATCTCGCTGCCGCTCACCTGGTGCGGAATGCGCTCGCGCTCGAACAGGTCCTGCGTCAGGCGCGTGTGCGGCACTTCGAGAAAGGCGTTGAGCTGGGATTCGAAGGTGTAGTCGTTACCGTTACGGCGGGCGCTGACGATGCGGCTGGTGCCGATGTCGAGTCCGACGGCGGTGGAAGCGGTCGACTTGTTTTCAGGTTGCATGGTTCTCCTAACGATGAGCGACTGGCCGGGGGGAAGACCCGTGGCCAGGAGTAGTGGAATCCTGAGAACCCGTGTCCTCCGACCGGGTCCCCGTGTCTTTGGCCAGCTCTGCGGCGATCGAGCGGAATCGGCTCTGGAGCCTGCGCCGGTAAATCTCAGGGGCGAGCCCGGCGCGCGCGGAATCCCGTAAGAGCTGTTCTTCGCTCTTGACAAGCCCGCTCCACACCTTGCCGCCCACGGCACGGATGAAGCTTTGTTCCCAACGAAAACCGAATACCGTCACGCTGGCCAGCGGCGCGTCGTATTGGTCCGGCAGCCCCACGCCGGCAAACGGGAAGGCGCTCGCCCAGTCGGTGTGGTGGCCGATCAGCATCGCTTGCGCGTTCAATGACACCTGCGCGTGTGTGACGCACATCGAAACCGGAATCGCGTACTTGCTGCGCAGCATCTCGGTCAGCACCGCCGCGGAATGAATCTGCGCGGGCGTCGCCACCTCGGCGCGCTCCGATTCGGCCTCGATCGAAATCCCGAGAAAACTCTGGTTCAGGTAAACGTAGACCGACTGGCCTTCGCCCCACACCGACACGCCGGCGTGATTCGCCGCGTCCGTCTCCGCAACCACGCGGTGCACCCCGCCAAACCGGTCGATCAGGAAATGGTAGGCGCTGTGGCGCCTCACGTACGACAGCACGTCGCCGCCGATGCGCTTCAGATGCGCGTTGTGCGTCTCCTCGAACGGCGCCAGTTGGCTTTCGGTCGTGTGAAAGACGATGCCGGCCGGCTCGGTGCGCGGCTCGGAGAACTCCAGCGTGTCGCGGTCGACCACGCGGTACGATCGCGGCTTGCCCCGGCTCGCCATGCGATTGTCGATCCGCAGTCCGTTGCTGTAGACTTCCGTCTGGCCCGTTTGCTCCACCAGCCAAACCTTCGAAACGGCCTTGTGAGGCCGCACTGTCAGGTTGAGAGACCGCGCAGGCGACTCGACCATCCAGCCGCGCTTGGCCGAAAGATGTCCGCTCTGCCCCGCCAGCAACAGCGCGCCGCACAGCACCAGGCCGTAGTAGGCGGATCGGCGTCGCCGCTCAGCCCTAACCGGCACCTGCTCAATCGTGTGCCGCAGGTACTGCAGCTTGGCCACCGGATCCGGGATCGCCCCCGCCTTGCGGACGAGCTTTTTGGACAGTTTCGAGCCCGGCAAGTCCAACACACTGTCCATATACCCCTTAAGTGCAGGGACAGCGGTATTCTTCTCACACTTTTTGCGCCACAGGCTCTCAAGCTGCCGCATCAGCGCTCGTGCCCGCGCCTGTATTTCAAGTTTCGTCACGGACTCCACAGCCCTCAGGCCCATCGACTTAGCTAAACCGCGTTGCTGCGCGCGCGTTACCGGGCCGCGACCGTGAGGGAGCGGAGCGTTACCACGCGATGCTGACGGGCCAGAACCCACCTTCCCATCTTTGTTCCTCTTTGGCTATAGGTTTTTAGCCCCAGATACACAGACAGGGAACACCGATTCGAGAAGCCAGGGTTTCTCAAGTTCGCCCCGCGCCAAATGCTTCCAGAGCAACCGCGAATGGATCGCTTAGCCGGGTTGCCGCCCCTGATTTTGCTGACCTGCAAAACCGCGTTCACAGTGCTCTAAAATTTATCTAACCAGCGTATTTTCAATTTCTTAAAGCTAATCAAGCCCCCTCCCCACACC
>JBOGMR010000186.1:0-3545 GCA_050746825.1 Bryobacteraceae bacterium
GTCGTGGACACCATGTTCGTGGTGGTCTCAAGAACCTGCGACTCCGCGATCACCTGAATCGACTCGGTGACTGAACCGACGCTGAGCCGGATGTCGAGGTTCGTCGTACGCGCCGTCTCGACCACGACGCCCGACATCGTGACCGCCTGAAAGCCCGGGGCGCTCGCCGCCAGTTCGTACGTACCCGGCTGGAGGTTGAGAAACAGATAGCCGCCGTCCTGACCGGACTTGCCTGACGTCGCGTTACCGGTAGCCACGTCCTTCGCCGTCAGAACCACTCCGGCAATCGACGCGGAAGTGGGGTCCAGAACCGTGCCGCGAATCTCGCCCGTCGTTCGGACCTGGGCGCCCGCGCACTGAAGAAACGCCAGAGCCAGAACTACCGGCCTGAAGACACAATATGAACGGGAAACTCGTCGAAGCCTCTCCATACTAACCTCTCCCAGCCGACTAGAATCGAATCGTCGTCGACTGACCTTTGAAAACTATGTTGCGGCGAACGTTGCCCGGAACGAGACGAATCTCGATCTGCCGCTCACCCGGCGGCAGCATTTTAGACCCGTCGCCAAGAGCGAGCGTCAGGCTTCGCGCCCGGTCATTCCACCGGCCGCGAATGCGCATCGACTCGCTCTTGGCGAAATTGAAAGTGGTTCCATCGTCTTCGTAGAGCTCGAGGCCGCCGTCAGCGCCGCTGTAGACATTGAGCGTCAGGGCCCCGGCAACTTTCTGGGACGTGTACTGTTTGACGGGGCCGGAAGGAACGATCGCTCCGGCCCGGACGTACAGAGGCGTGGTTTCGAGATCAACCGGACGCGACACCACGCGCCCGCCCTCAACTTTTTCTTCATTCCAGAAGTCGTACCAGGAGCCGCGCGGGAGATAAAGACTGCGCGACGTCGCGCCCGCCTCGACCACCGGCGCCACCAGCAGGTCGCGGCCCCAGAGAAATTCATCGCCGCGCGCGACGGCCTGCGGGTCGCCGGGATAATGCAGCCAGAGCGACCGGATCATCGGCATTCCTGTGCGATGCGCTTCTTCGGCGGCGGAGTAGATGTATGGCAGCATGCGATAGCGCAGCTCGATGTATTTGCGCGTGATCGGCTCGACCAGGGGATTGCGAACGTCGTCAAGCGTGATCGCCGTCTTGTGCTCGGGCGACTGCTCCATCTCATCCGGGCCGAGGATGCCCGCTCCCCAACCCCACGGCAGCCGCGTGTACCACGTGCGTCCGTGCGAACGGAACAGCGGGAAGAACGCGCCGAGCTGGAACCATCGCACGTGCAACTCGCCCTTGTATTCCCTGGTGGGATAGAATCCGCCGATGTCCATTCCCCAGAACGGCACGCCGGTGAGGCTGGTGTTGATCGCGATGGGGACGTGATTTCGCAGCGTCTCCCAGGTGGACTGGACGTCGCCGGACCACAGCCAGCCGCCGAGACGCTGCATACCGGCGTAGCCTGTGCGGTGGAGCGCGAAGGGGCGCTGATTCGGGTGATCCTTCTGCGGGCCTTCCCAATACATGCGGATGCGCGCGAGCCGCGATTCGACGCTGAGGTTCTCGGCGGCGTCAGGCCACCAGCCATCGACGCCGAGGCGCGAGGCCGGTTGATGCCGCGACCAATAGTGGACGGCGCCCTGTTCGTCTGCCGGAGTGACGGACGGATCGTCGACGCTGCCGTAGAGACCGCGCGGCGGATAGGTCGAGTGGAGGATCACGCGGAAGTTGAGGTCGCGGAGTTGGCGGATTTGCTGCGGCGGATTCGAGAACACTTTCGGATTGAAATCGTACGAGTCGTGCCCGGTGTTCCAGCCCGACGGGCACCAGCCGGTGCCGAGGTAAATCAGAACGTCGCAGCCGAGCTTTTTTTCGCGGAAAGTTTTGGCGACCCACATTACTTCGTCGAAGTCGCGCAGCGTGCGGTGCGACTGAATGTAGCCCAGCGCCCACAGCGGCGGCATGGAGGGAAAGCCCGTGAGGACGGCGTACTCCCTCATGATCTGTGCGGGCTCGCCGGAGACGACGAACAGGTCGAGCAGCGCTCGCATCTCGGAACCGTCGGCGCTGAAGCGGCCGTCGACGCTGGTGAGATCGATCGCGCCGGGCGGCTGATGAAAGAAGAGCGCCCAACCCGACGCGCTGACGAGCCACGGCACAGGCATGCGGCCGCCGTGCGTGCCGAGACGATAGCCGCCGTGATTGTTCGTGGAATTGTAGATCTGGCCGCGACGGTCGAATTGGGGGCCGCCTTGTCCGAGGCCGAAGATGGGCCCGTCGCCGAGCGAGAATGAGACCGAGCCCGTCTCCTGGTTGATGCGGAGGTCTTGGATCACGCGGCCGCCGGCGCCCTGGATGCGGATGGAAAGCGGATCGGCGTTGACGGAGAGCGAAAGGCGGCCGGCTTTCACCTTCTGCGGCGGCGCCATGGACCGCAAGCGCAACACCGGAGGATTCCACGTGCGTTTTACCAGAACCGGCTCATCTCGGAGCACTGCGGGTGTGCCGCTCGCGTCGAGGGGAGCGAGGGAAATGCGCACGGTGTGATCGGTGACGGGAGTGATACTGAGCTCGACCGGCCGCGACGCGACTTGAAGCGCTCGCCGTCCGGGAGTTGGCGCCCGTGGATCCTGATCCTGAGCGCAAAGCGTGACTGTCAGTAAAAGGGTGAGCATTGTTCAAAACGCGATCCTCAGGCCCAACTGAATCGTACGCGGATCGCGAGAGCTGGTGGCGCGGCCGAACGTGCCGGCGTTGAGCGTCGTGTCCCAGTTGTTGATGTTCACGCGATTCAGCAGATTGAACGCTTCGAAACGCACCTGAACCCGCGCACGCTCGGCGGTGAACCACGGCGCCTGGGTATTCTTGATCAGGCTGAAATCCACCTGCGCGTAACCGGGGCCGCGATAGACGTTTCTGCCAAGATTCCCCATCCTCACGCCCACGGGAGTCGGGAAGTCGGCCGCCGTAAACGTTCCCCGGATGTAGTCGCTGCCGCTCCACGCCGGGAACGCTTTGGCCGGCGCGTCCGGCAAATCGAGAAACTGCGCGTCGCTGTTGAAGTCGCGATTCGTCACCGTGACCGTGTACGGCCGGCCCTTCTGGAACACCATGACGCCGCTGGTCTGCCAGCCGCCCAGGACGCCTTTCACCAGATGCGGCCCACCCGGTCCCGGCAGCTCCCAGACGTAGCTGACCGACAGCCGCTGGGGATAATCATTCTGCGAAAGACCCCGCTGCGCGCGGATGTTGTAGGCATCGTAAACCTGCGCGAACGCACCGCCGATTCCGCCGCCGCCGCTGATCACGTCGATCGTCTTGCCGATACTATACGCCGCGTCCACACCGAGGCCTCGTGTGAAGCGCCGCCGTACCAGGAACGTTGCGCCATGGTAGATCGAATCCGCCGCATTGTCGTGATACTCGAGCACATCGAACCACGGACTGAGACGCGCAACGCCGCAGCCCGCACATCGATTGCGGTCGGTGATCGCCCAGAGGTGAATTCCGCGCGATCCCAGGTAATTTGCCTCCACCACCCAGCTTGGCG
>JBOGMR010000187.1:0-3043 GCA_050746825.1 Bryobacteraceae bacterium
CTCCGCGGTGTTGAGATCGTCGTCGAGCGAAACGTCGAATAGCTCCCGTGCACGACGCGCACGCTCGAGGTAGGCTTCATCTGGGAGCTCCGGAAACTTCGACGTCGTCAGGCGGAGCTCAAAATTACGCAGCCGTTCGATGGCCGTGGCAGCGGACTTTAAGCCGTCGAAGGTGAAGTTGAGCTGCTTCCGGTAAGGCTGCTGCGCGAGCAGATACCGCACTGCTTCGGGTGAGTGCCCCCTCGACAGCACGTCGCGCAGCGTATAGAAGTTACCCAGCGACTTCGACATCTTCTGCCCTTCGACCAGAAGGAATTCGGCGTGCAGCCAGAAGCGCGCGAACGGTTTGCCTGTAAGCGCCTCGGACTGCGCGATCTCGTTTTCATGATGAGGAAACGTCAGGTCGATCCCGCCAGCGTGAATGTCGAGCGTTTCACCGAGATATTGCAGCGCCATTACCGAACACTCAATGTGCCAGCCCGGACGGCCCTTGCCGATCTCGGTGTCCCAGTAGGGCTCACCGTCCTTCGGCGCCTTCCAGAGAACGAAGTCGCGCGCATCGTCCTTTTCATATTCGTCGACATCCACTCGCGCGCCCGCGCGAATGCCGGAGAAATCGTTGTGCGAGAGCTTGCCGTATTCGGGGAAGCGCGCGATGCGGTAGTAGATCGAGCCGTCGCTCTCGTAGGTGTAACCCTTCTCAGCAAGCGTCTGAATGGCGCGCGCCATTTCTGGAATGTGGTCAGTCGCTTTGATGAGGCGCTCCGGCCGCTCCAGCCGCAGCGCGTCGCAATCTTCGAGAAACGCGTTAGTATATGCGCTGGTGTAATCGGCCAGCGATTTTTTCTCCGCCACCGCGTTGCGGATGATCTTGTCGTCCACGTCGGTGATGTTCATCACGTGATCGAGCTGCAAGCCCCGGATCCGCAGCCACCGGCGGAGAATGTCGTAGAACGTGAACGACCGGAAGTTGCCGATGTGCGCAAAGCTGTAAACGGTCGGACCGCAAGTATACATGCGAACCTTGTTGTCCGCGGCGGGCGCGAATGGTTCGACCTGGTGCGACAGCGTGTTGAAAAAGCGGAGCGCAATCACGAAATCCTCTTGCCCCGCCAGTCGAGCGTTTGACCGGAGCCGGCAATCTCGGAGGTAAACCTGACCTCGCTGCCTTCGATCTTACCCTTGAAGTTCACCTTCATCTCGTTATCCTGAAACCTGATCGTGATGGTGAACGTGAGGTTGTCGCCGTCGACCTTGCCGTCGTTGATGGTCGACTTGCTCATCAACGTACTTGTCGTCTCTCCGGTGAGTTTGCTACCCTCGACCTTAAACATAAAAGTCCGCTCGAATGTTCCGTTGGGACCTTCGGCTGTTGCTTTCCAATTGCCATTCACATCGACAGCAAAAATAGCGGCCGCGAAGAATGCCATCGAGAACAGTAATCGCCGCATGTAAATGCTCCTTGTTTGTTCCAGTCTGCTGGATTGGGGGCCCTGAGGTCAAGTCGTGGTGACCCTAAGCACGAGGACCGTCGCGAACTCGGTTTCGGAAGCGTCGAAGCCGAGCCGATCGAGACCGGCGCCCATCTTGGACATCCGATAGTGAGCCATCACCTCAGTCGCGTCGAGAGAAACCGGCCAGGTTCCACGGATCACAATAACAACCGTAGTAGAAGACGAGGATGGGTCCGCGATTCGGAATCGAGCGCGTGTGGGAGGCCGGCGAGTTTTCGCCCACAACTCATAGATATCATCCGCCGCGGCCGATGTTACGCTCGAAAACTCTAAACTTACGAGTTAAATGTGAAAAACGCGCAAGGCCTCGCGGAGAACTGAAGTTATTTGCGAAGGGAGATTCTTGTCACTCTTCGTGTAGAGCGAGCCTTGGATCGAGTGCGGCTGCGCGTCGCGCGGGCAGCCATGACGCGGCGCCGGCGATGATCATGAACAGCACGCAGATGACCACGAACGTGGCTGGATCAGTCGGCTGAACTCCGACAAGCATGCTGCTCATGACCGGCGCCAGCCCGAGGGCAGCGACCAGACCGATGGCGATGCCCGCGAAGCTTAACCGCAATCCGTGTCCCACAACAAGCTGGAAGATTCCAGTGGGTGTCGCGCCCAAAGCCATTCGGACTCCAATCTCAGCAGTGCGTTGTCGCACGACCGTGGACAACACGCCGTAGAGTCCGACGGCGGCCAGAATGGCGGCAATCACCGCGAACACTCCAAGGAGCAGCATCGAAAACCGGGTTTTGGCCTGCGCACCCTGGACCAGCGCCTCCATCGGCTGCATCTCGGTCAAGACGACCCGCGAGCCGAATTTGGCGATCTCGGCGCGCACACCCGTGGCGTATTGCGCGGGGCTGCCGGCCGTTCGAATCGCCCATCGCGCAACCCGGCCGTGTTCGACGTACCCGTCGGTAAAGAACACCTGCTCGCGCCCCGGCTCCGCAAACGACGCCGCGCGTTGATGGGCGACGACCCCAATTACTTCCACTGGCATGTTGATTCCGATCAGGATTCGCTTGCCGACGGCGGGCTCGTTCGGAAATGCCTTTGCGGCGAGAACCTGGTCGATGATCACAACCTTGCGTTCCGGACTGTTGTCCATCTCCGTAAACGTCCGGCCCGCAAGAAGCGGTGTTCGCATGGTTTCGAAGTAGCCCGGAAGCACGGCCTGGTAGTCTGCGGATTGATATCGACTCGGATCGGCGAGAGCCTCCTCTTTCCCCCATCGCATTGCGTTGAATCCTCCCGCGAGCGGAAACGGAGTGGACGCCGTGACTTCGAGCACGCCGGGTAATGCCAGCAAGCGGTCCCGTATTTCGCGAATGAACGCCGCCCGCTGCTGCGGTTGGCTTCCGCCGCTCCTGCCGAGCAGGTGAAACGTCAGCAGGCCGCGCGGATCGTAGCCCGGACTGATCTGCTGCAGCGTCACGAAGCTCCGCAGCATCAGACCCGATCCGATGAGCAGCACGAACGAGAGCGCGACCTCCGTAATCACTACTCCGTTCCGCATCATTCGGGCGCCGCGCAGGCCG
>JBOGMR010000188.1:0-3427 GCA_050746825.1 Bryobacteraceae bacterium
CGGGCCTTCAGCAGACCGCTCCCAAGGAGCTTCACCCTGCCGCTGCAGCTCGCGTCGCTGACACCCGAAACGCGAGGCCCTGCGTCGTGAGTGCATCGAGCAGCTTTTCCTGAACTTGCGGATCGAGCACGTAATAAAGCCGCCCGCTTTCCTCGCGCGTCGTGGCGAGCTCTCGCGCAGCCAGTGTCATGCAGAGTTGCCGTTCGCCCGGACTCAACGCGGCGGTGTCCACTCGCGCCAGCCCCGATACATCAGACTCAGTCTTCCTCAGGAAATCGCGCACGAATACCTGGCCGCTTGTGCCGTCGACTGCGGCGCCGCCCGCGACCCAACGCTGCTCCGGCGGTCCGAACAGAAACGGGCCTGAGGCGTACGCCAGCAGGAAAATAATCACGTCGATGAACGCCGCCAGCCCGAACGCGAACACGTGGCGGTACGCCGGCGCGGTCAGCAGCTCACGAAACGCGATCATCAAGTCTTCCTGGCTGCTGGCCGTCTGATCGACATAGTCGGCGTAGGCGGGCAGGGCAGGCCGCTCCGCAAGCGCGCGATGCAGGTGCTGCTCCGCCTCGCTCCACGGTATCGTGTCATACACCTGGTGAAAAGCGCGCAACTGTTTTTCCGACGGATCGAGCGGCTTGGTTGCGGCGCGATATCCGGCCAGCGCACTCTGAGCCTGCTGGATCTGCTGGATGGACTGATGCGCGAGTTTCGCGTAACGGTCGAACGCTGTGTAGCGCAAGCCGGCGCCCGCACCCTCGCGGTAGCTCTCGCTGTAGGTCTGCGCTTCCCGCGCCACCGCGTCGCGCACTTTCGCCAGGTACGGATCGGCGTCCTGCGCGCGCGCGATGAACCCATGCGACTTCTCCGCCGCCGTCATCTCGTCGAGGGCGAGCACATGTTTCTGCCCTTCCGCGGCAGCTTCAGTCAAAATCCCTTCGGCGCGGCCCGACGCATCCTGCAGCAGGTCGTACAATTTTCGCTGAATGTTCGCCGGGCGCTCGCGCGCCGCGAACCAGGTGTGCAGGCTCACATACGAGAACGCGATCGAGACGACCGCGGTCATCGTGTAAACCGATATCAGCAGTGTGCGCCGCGTGCGCGTAAAGCCGATGAGCCAAGCCACCAGCACCAGAGCAATCTGTACGCCGAGCGAGGCCAGAAAAGCAAACCACGCAGAGAGATACAACGCCATTCCCTGCTGCGTGGTGTACCAGGAAACGATCGATAAAAGACAGCTTGCAACAAACAGACCTTTGACAATGGGCCGTCCTGCTGCTGTCTTCTCACCTTCAAGAGAGGACACCGTGGACATGGGGAGCTCTGATGAAGATGTACGAAAGTTGTCGTGGGAAAGTTCCGGGAGTCTCAGCGCGACAATACTTCGATCGAGGCGCGGCAGAACGCAGGCAGATCGTCGGGCTTACGCGAAGTCACCAGGTTCCGATCCACAACCACTTCGGCATCCTCCCAGGATGCGCCCGCATTCATGACGTCGTCCTTGATGGCGAAGAAGCTCGTCGCCCGGCGGCCCTTCAACATTCCGGCCGAGCACAGGACCCACAAACCGTGGCAGATCGACGCCACCAGCTTTCCCTTCGCATCGAGGTCCTTGACGAGCTGGTTCGCTTTCGCGTGACGCCGGATGTGATCGGGCGCATATCCGCCAGGGACCACGACGCCATCGAAGTCGGACGCCGAGACTTCGTCGTAGGATTTGTCGGCCTTACACGGATAGCCGAGCTTGCTGGTGTAGGTTTCGCCGGCCTTCGCCCCGACCGTAATCACTTCCGCGCCCGCTTCTTTGAAGCGGTAGAGAGGATACCAGACCTCCATCTCCTGGTAAATGTTGTCCACGAGAATGGCGATTTTCTTTCCTTTGAGTGGCATCAGTCCTTATGATATCCGCTCTCCGGCGGCCGCGGTTCTGTGCGCGAGTTCTCCCACCACGCAGCGCCCGATGTGCCGATGATCACAATATCCGTGCGGCCATCGCGATTCACGTCAGCGGCGCGCGCGTGTGCGAGCCCCGGAACTCGTCCGATCACCTCAGGATCGAGGCGCCCGCCCGCGCGGTTCCACACCACAAGGATACGAGCGTTTTCGCCGCGCTCCGCGACCAGGAGATCTCTGCGGCCGTCGAGATCGAAGTCCGCGACTGCAACACTGTGGGGACGATCGAGGCCGAGTCCACTCCCGATGGGATGCACCGGCCAAAGCTGCTTCGGATCGACGGGCTTCTCGAACCAGGCGAGGAGCGCGCCGCGCACTTCGGCCTGTGCGGCCACCAGCACCGGCATATCGCGCCGGAACAGATCGCTCCAGGCGAACGTAGTGATGGCCGACGGCTTTTCCTCGCTCCAGAGCTTGATCGCGAACAGGCGCCACGGCAGATCGAATTCGGCGGGGGACTGAATCCAGTAATTGCCACAGAAGATGTCAGTGCGGCCGTCGCCGTCGACATCCGCCAGCCGAAGTCCGCCTTGATCGGACGCGCTGTAGAACGAGTAGATGTCGCGCGAGGGCCAAGCAGCATCGGTCTGCCGGGGGACCTGATAAAAACGGACCTGCATGCCGCGGTGAATCAGGAGCACGCCACGCCGTCCGAAGAGCGTTGCGGGAATGATGTCGTGCGCGTCAATGCCGGAATCGATTTCGTGCCGGCTCCAACGCGGCGCCTCGAACCAGACGAGGGCAGGTCGCGCACCCTTTTCGTTGACGATGACGTCGAGCTTGCCGTCGCCATTGACATCCATCTGGCAACCGCCTTCGCCAAGCTGCGGGCCGGCATCTCGGATCACTTCGCGCCGAAAATCGGGCAGCCGGTATGCGACGATTCGCTCGCCCCAGGCTGCGAGGATGTTGCCATCGAGGACGCTGCCGGCCAGTCTGGCATCTCCGAATCCCGGTGGAATGTGTTTCGTCCATCGAACCGTCTGAGCGCTTGCGGTCCATCCCGCGATCAGCACCGCGCACCGCAATGCCCGATTCATTCAGTGCTATTCTACGGCACGTGAAGGAGATTCTGGACCTTCTCGCGGGGCAGGGTCGAGTCGAATTGGATCGCGCCGCGTTGTTACTGGCGACCATCGAATACCCCAATCTCAATATCGATGGCTTCCTGAGCCTGTTGGATTCGCATGCGTCCGAACTGCACCGGCGCCTCGATGGCGTCGAGGGCCTCGCGTTTGTACACGAAGCCAATCGCTATCTTTTCGAAGAACTCGGGTTCCGCGGCAACACAGACGACTACTACAATCCCGCTAACAGTTGCCTCAATGATGTACTGACCGCGCGTCTCGGGATTCCGATCACGCTCTCCGTGGTCTACATCGAGATCGCGCGACGCCTGGGGCGGCCCGTCTTCGGCGTCGGCTTGCCCGGCCATTTTGTGGTGCGGTACGACGACGGGCGCGAGGCTGTGTAC
>JBOGMR010000189.1:0-6421 GCA_050746825.1 Bryobacteraceae bacterium
CGTGGCTGGAGGTGGATGCGGCGAAGCGGGCGGGGAAGCCGGTGTTTGCGTTTATAGTGGATGCGAAAGTGCCCTGGGCTGGCGGAAAGGAACAGGACCGGCTGGAGTCCGAGCCAGAGAAAGCAGCGGAGGTTGCCAAGGCGGTTCAAAAGCTGAAGGAGTTCAAGGCTTACCTGGAGCGAGAGTGCACACGGAATACATTCTCGAGCGACGAGGAATTGGCAAAGCTCGTCGCGATCACGATTGCGAATTTCTCGAAGGAGCGCCGTGTCGTTTCGGTGTCCACGGGGCGCATTTGGGAGCCGCTGTTCTGCTACGCCCTGCAACCGGCTCAGCATTTCCGCGGACGCGACGTCAAGCTCCAGGAGCTCAAGGAGTGGCTGCAGGCACCCGTCACGCCGGACCATGTGGTCTCGGTGGTCGCGGCGGGCGGCACTGGGAAGACGGCGCTCGTACACGAGGCTCTACAGCAGGCGGTGCTGCCGGACCGTGCGGGTGTCTTTGTGTGGTCTTTCTACGAAGATCCGCACACGGACGCTTTTCTGCGCGCGGCATACCTATACTTCACGGGCGAAAAGGACACACCGGCCGGTGGGATGCTGGAGCGGCTGCAACTGGCGCTTTCCGGAGATGCGCCTCATGTGTTGATCTTGGATGGGCTCGAGCGTGTCCAGAGCGAAGAAGGCCACCGCCGCCGCGGTGAACTCGAAGATTTGCAGGTGAAGCGCCTGCTGCGAGCGCTGTCTGGGGGCATGGGCAGTGCGCGTGCGTTGGTGACGTCGCGGTTTCCGCTCGTGGATCTGGATGGGTGGACCGGCGCCGGACACCGCGCGATCGTGCTCGATGACCTCGAACGCGGAGTTACGCTTGATGTGCTGCGTGCCTGGGGCGTCAAGGGCAGCGACGGCACGCTTGAGCATGTGATCGAGCCGTTGAATATCGCGGGCTTCTATCACGCCCTCTCTGTGGCGGTCCTAGGTTCATACCTCGGCAATTTCCCCGGTCATGCACCGCCCTCGATTGACGAGGCAAGAGACTCCGACGACCCGAAAGCCCGCAAGCTCAGCCGCATTTTGGAGCAGTACGCCAAGGCGCTCACGGCGGTTGAACGCGACCTGCTTGCCCGGCTGGCGCTGTTTCCGCGGGGCGTCAAGGTGGAGCTTCTCGGCTGGATCGTGCAGAGCGGCGGAGGGGTGGCGGGGGCTCTCATCGGCCTTGCAGATCAGCAATTGGTGAAGCATTTGGAGAGGCTCAAGGCGCTAGGGCTGGTGTTTTGCTATGAGACCGATCATCAGGCGGTCTACTCGGCTCATCCGTTCCTCCGTGAATTTTTCCGGAACCTGCTGGGGACGAGACCGGAGTTGGTCCACGAGTCGGTGCGGGCCAAGCTTGCTCCGAGCCTAGAAGCGCGGCCGTCGACAAAGCCGAGCGACCCGGCGATTCTGGATCAATACGAGCTGCTGATTGAGCAGACTCTGCTCGCAGGACGCGTCCAGGAGGCGTTTGACCTGTATTGGCACGGACTGGGGTGCTACAAAAACCTCGGTTCGGTTCTGGGCGAGCATGGCCGTGGTCTGCGCATCCTGGAACGCTTTTTCCCCGAGGATGATTTTTCCCACATCGATTCGGAGTTGTCCGTACGCGACCGATCCGCGCTCGTCAACGATCTTGGTCTGATCGCAAAGAATCTCGGCGACCTCTCGCGGGCGCGCAAGGCGTTCGCGCATTGCCGGCGGTTGGACGCCGGGGTCTCTGACAAGAAGAACGAGTCTGCCAGCGCCGAGAACCTCGCGGAGGTCGAACTGCACGCCGGGCGCTTCCGGGAGGCCCTCGACTACTCTGAGCGCGCGGTTTCGCTTGCGACGGAAGCGAAGGGCGAGACTGCGATTAGGGGCGCTCTCAGCTTTCGGGCGACAGCGCAGTTCGCGCTGGGAGACATCACCGCTGCGGCAGCCGGCTTTCAGCGCGCCACCGAACTGGAAGGCGAACCACTCTACAGCTTGCCCGGCATCCGGGAGGCCGAGTGCAAGCTCCTGCGCGGCGACCGGTCCGCAGCACTTGGCCAGACACAAGCCAATCGGGAGGACGCCGCTCGCTACAACTGGAGCGACGATCTCTGCCGCTCTAACGCCCTGCTGGCCAGGTTCCTCCTTCCGGACGATCCGGCTCAAGCGGCACGGCGCCTTCAGGACGCCCGCGCGTTCGCCAACCGCTCAGGAGAGGTCGAACTCCAGCTTGGCTGCTTTCACGCGGCTTGCGAGCTTCACCGGCATTTGGGAGACTACCCGCAAGGCATCGCTGAAGGTGAAGCAGGCATTTTGCTCGCGGACACGTGCGGCTTCGGATGGTTCTCGATCCTGCTGCGCATCGCGCTCGCCGAAACACTGCTCGCCGCGGGAGACGCTCACAAGGGCCTACAGAATGCTCGCGAGGCTCTCGACCGGTCGGAGCATCCGGATTGCCAGTACGCTTGGGGACGGGCGGATGGGCTGCACTTTTGCGGGGTCGCGCACTTGCGGCTGGGGGAGCGGGAGCTGGCCCGGCAGCGGCTGACGGCGGCGCTGGAGTTGCGGGAGAGGCTGGGGCATGGGCGTCGCGAGGAGACGCGGCGGGCGCTGGAGGGGTGTGGCGGGTGATTGCGGCAAAGCCACAACCAAAAAGAATCGCGGGCTGAAGCCGGCGATGGGCAGACTGAAGTCCGCCCCACCAAGCGCCGGGACGAGCGCCGGCGCCACGTCTCAGGTATTAAACACGACGCCGTTACTGTTTGCGTATGCCAATGACCACTTCCTAACGGTCGTGGCTCAGAAACCGATACCGAGCCGCGACCATGAGGAGCGGATACGCAATTATTTATGACGCTCTGTTTAGAACGAGAGTTTCAGTCCGAATTGGATGATTCGCATGGGATTGGTCAGGCCGCGGATCTCACCCATGCGCGCGCCGTCGGGCACGATGGAATCGTTGGTCGCGAAACCGATGCCGTTCGGACCCCCGAAGTAGGGCGTGTTGAACGCGTTGAAGAACTCGGCGCGGAACTGGACGTTGTAGCGCTCCATGATCGGGATGTTCTTGAACAGGGACAGGTCGAAATTGTGCTGGCTGGGTCCGTCGAGGATATTGTAGCCGGAACTGCCGAAGTGGCACAGGTCCGGGCGGCTCGGGATGTTGCAGGTGACGCGTCGAAACGCGAGCGGATCGAACCATTTGGCGCGCGTCGGGTTCTCGATCGCGCCGTCGGCGAGGCGGTCGGGGCGCACCGGACCGCCGGTGTTGAGATCGCCGCCCTGAGTCACGGTGAAGGGGAAGCCTGAACGGAGCGATACGATGCCGTTGGCCTGCCATCCGCCGGCCGCGTACTTGAGCGCGCCGGGAAGATTTCTGCCGGGCAGCTCATAGACGAAGTGACCGACGAAGTTGTGCGTCTGATCGAAACGGAAGCGGCCGCGAGAGCCTTTGCGGTCGCGCGCGTCCTGGAAGCTGACACCCTCCTGGCCGCCGTTCTCGCCGTCGCCGTGGGCTTTGCTGAAAGTGTAAGCGATGCCCATAGCGAGCCCGCGCGCGAACCGTTTGTCGGCCTTGACCTGCAGACCGTGGTAGAAGGATTCGCCGTAACTATCGAGATAGCGGATCGTGCTCATGGTCTGAACGCCGAGCTGAGGCAGAGCGGGATCGAAGAAATTCTGAAAACGGCGCCGGGCCTGGACGTTGCGGTCCGTGGAGACCGGCGCATCGTTGTAGTTCCCGATGGAATTGCCGACATGCGCGCCCTTAGTGCCGACGTAGCCGACGGTGAGAGCGGTCTGCAGCGGCAGCTCGCGCTGGATGTCGAAGCTCCACTTCCAGACGTCGCCGTCCTTTGTGTCGGGTTTGATGTGGAGCAGCGCGACGGGACGCGCGACGGCGGTGGCGCTGGCTCGGGTGAGGAACGGATCGTTCATGGTGAGGATGGGTTGGCCGGTGCGATAGCGGAAAGTCTGAACCATGTAGGGCTGGCCATCCGTTCCGGTCACGGGAACGCGGGTAGCGACGGCATCGGTGACGGACTGATAGAGCAGGCTGCTGGATTTGGGCGGCTGGAGATTGAGGATGGTCCACGTGTTCATGTGGTTGATGTTGTCGAACCAGCCGGCGCCCAGACGGAAGACCCACTTGTCGCTGGGACGATAGGCCAGGCCCACGCGAGGCATGAAGAACTTGATGTCCCGCTTCCAGAGGGGAATCGCGCCTTTCTCGTCGACCGACTCGGGGACCATGGCGGGGATGGTGCGGCCGTCGGGCGTGCGGTAACCCTTTCCGCGGCCGACCTCGGTTCCCTCTCCGGGGAAGTCAACCGATCGCCAGAGGCCCTTGGCGTCGATGGGGACGCCGTTGAAGTCAAAGCGCAGTCCGATGTTCACGGTGAGGCGCGGCGTCGCTTTCCAGTCGTCGTGGATGTAGGCGCCCCAACGGGTCGCACGCGGGAAGGTCGCGGGCTCGCCTTCGGGGGTCTCCGTGGCGCTGGGAAGGCCGAGCAAGAAGGAGGCGAAGTTGTAGCCGGTCTCGGCGCCGCCGAAGCTGATTCGCCCCTGCCCGAGATTGGCTCCGGCGCGTTCCATCGAGACCTTGTAGATCTCACCGCCGAACTTGAGATTGTGCTTGCCTTTGATGAGCGAGAGGTGATCGCCGATCTGGATGGTGTCCATGCGGTCGAGCCCATTGCCGTTGATGCGCTCGCCGATGGTGAAGCCCATGAGGGGAACGCCCTGCTCGCGTTTGGTGAGCTTTCGATTACCGTCTGCGACCACGCGGAACTCGCCGATGCCGAGCGCGTCCATGTCGAAGTTTTCGGTAGTGTTGCTGATTCCGAGCAGCGTGTCGTCGGAAATGTTGAAGCCGACGCGCAGCTCGTTGATCATGTTCTGGTTGAACGTGTGGATCCACTGGGTGGCGAGATTGGCGACCGCGGACGGCGTGTTCACCGGGAAGTTGGGATTGATGTTGTTGTTGTCGAAGCGGGAGCGGTCTATGGCGATGCGGCCGAAGACGCGGTCCTTGTCGCTGAAATAATGATCGACGCGACCGAAGTATTGATTGGCGTCGATGGGCTGACCGACGCCTTTGCGAACCGTGATGTCGAGCGGATCGACGCCGCGGAATTCGGCGCGCGGCAGATATTTTTCCATCACGTTCTTCATTCCGGGATGGATGCGCGCGGCGGGAATGACGTTGTTGGCGAATGGCTCGCCGGTGAACGGATCGTAGATGACGATGGGCGGGCGGAACAGGCGGCCGGTGGCCGGGTTGACGGTGCCGCGGAGGAGTTCGGAGAAATCGCCGTTGCGGAAGTTGTCGTGAGGGAAGAAGGCTTCCTGCACCAATTCGCGCCGGACGCGCCGCGACTCCCAGTTGAACGCCCAGAAGGTTTTGTTGCGGATGAGCGGGCCGCTGACAACGAGGCCGAACTGGTTCTGCCGAAGTTTGTCTTTCGGATTGCGGGCGAGGTTCGCGGGCCGCTCGAAGTTGAGGAAGTAGTGCTCGGCGTCGAACTTGTCGTTGCGGAGGAACTCGAACAGAGTGCCATGCAGGCTGTTGGTTCCGCTCTTCATCGTAATGGTGACCTGCGCGCCGCCGCCGAAGCCGTACTCGGCGGTGTAGGCGCTGGTCTGGATCTTGAATTCCTCGATGGCTTCGACCGAAGGGACGAAGTTGGTGATGTGGATGCGCGGATCTTTGGCGTCGACACCGTCGAGGCTGACGACCTGGTGGATCTCGCGCTGCCCGTTGGCGCTGACCGAGAAGCCCTGGCCGGGGATCGGGAAACCGCCGAGGCCGTCGCCGCGGCCGGTGCGTTCGCCGAACTGGACGCCGGGGACGAGCACGGCGAGCTGAGCGACGTTGCGGCCGTTGAGCGGCAGCTCGATGATGCGCTTGTTCTCGATGACGCCGCCGACGGTGGAGTTTTCGGTTTCGAGCGTGACGGCGGCGGCGGAGACTTCGATGGTCTCAGCGACGTTGCCCACCTGAAGCTGGAACTCGTGGCGGACCTGCGCGGCGGTGTCGACGCGGATGCCGCGCACGAATTCGGACTTGAAGCCCTGCATTTCGCAGCGGAGGTCGAAGTTGCCGACTTCGACGAGCGGGAAGCTGTAGAGGCCCGCATCGTTGGTGGTGACGGAGCGGGTGACGCCGGTGGCGGTGTTGGTGATGGTGACTTTGGCGCCGGAGACGACGGCTCCGGTGGAATCGGTGACCAGGCCTTGGATGGATTGGGTGGTGGACTGCGCTTGCAGCAGAGAGGCGGTAAGCGCGAAGGCGGCAAGGACAAGCCTAAGATTCATGAAAGGCACTCCCTTTGATGAGGGCAGGCTATCAGAGGATGAGGTTAGGGTCAAGAGGGGCGGAGGGGCGGAGGAAAGCGCCGAGACGAGTCTCGGCGCGG
>JBOGMR010000190.1:0-10240 GCA_050746825.1 Bryobacteraceae bacterium
TCTTCCGGAGGGTAGGAGCAGATGGCGGCGCCGTCGCGCTGCGTGGCCCACTCGCCCGGGACGCGCTCCTTCTTGCGAGGCTTCAGACCGCTGGGGCGCAGCCGCCGCAGCCGTCCAGCACGTGGACGACTCTCAGCTTTTTGAGCGAGACCGACCCGAGGCGCGCGGCGACCCAACGGACATCGGGGTTCCTTGCTTTGCCGGCCCGCTTCACCTACCTTGAATGTATGGCCACTGTGAACCTCGAGCTTCCGGCCGAACTAGTCGCCCAGCTTGGAAAGGAGAATGCCTCCCAGGAAGCGGCGCGGCTTCTCGCGTTGGAACTGTTCCGTGAGGAAAAAGTTTCACTTGGGCGAGCAGCAGAGATCTGCTCCACACCTCTGGCCGCGTTCATGGATTTTGCTGCTGCTCATGGGGTGCCGCCCCTCAACTATGGCGCGAAAGAGCTTGAGGAAGACCGGAGAAGCCTAAACCGACTCAGCTTGTGATCGTCGTTTCGGATTCGTCCCCCCCTGATCACTCTCGACAAGATAGGCCGACTCGACCTGCTGCGCCAGATTTTCGGCACCATCTCGATTCCGGAAGAGGTCTACGCCGAGGTTGTTGTGCGTGGCGCCGGGCTGGCCGGGGCGGCCTCAACCGCCGCCGCGGCGTGGATTCAGGTTGCACCGCTCCCGAACCCTCACCGTCTCACGGATGCACAAAACCGCTTTGGTCTAGGCGCGGGTGAATTGAGCACCATCATTCTGGCGCAAGAGATCAAGGCTGACCTTGTGTTGCTAGATGACTCTCGAGCCCGCACGCTGGCTCAAGAAGAGGGATTGAGCGTGACGGGCTGCGTCGGTGTTCTGGACAGCGCCTACCGCCGTGGTTTGCTCACTAGCCTTCACGAAGCATATCACCAGCTACTCGCTGCCGGCGCTTATGTCGATCGCGAGATGCTCGAGGAAAGCCTCCGAAAGTTCAAATTGCCTCCACTTTGATCGAATTGGGGGTACTCTCTTCGCACGCCTCGGAGGCGGTCGTCAGTTTCCCGACTGGACGTCGGGCATGTCGCCGGGCGCCCAGCCAAGGTGCCGCAGAGCAGTCATCACCGTATGCAGCACGGTCGCCTCTTTCGATGTGATCGCTCTATCCTGGGATGCCTCCGCAAGGATTCCAGCAAAAACGCGGGCGTGCAGCCACCTCAATTCGTCAGGCGTGAGGTTTAGTAATGCGCTCTTGGCCAGAAGATACTGCAGCTCATTGGGCGTTACTTCCAGGTCCGCAAACACCGACGTAAGCGCGGACCAATACTCTCCGACCAAAACCTGCCGGTCGATGGGCGCCAGCGTCGAGGCCGCGAAGACACGGGCCTTGAAGTGCGCCGTGGATCGCAAACCAGCGCAGAGGGAGATATCAAGCGGGTCTTGGGTAAAGCTGTCAGTAAACTTGTAGGCTCTGCGTTTCACCAAATCACCAAACGTGCGAATGCCCGCCCGTTCGCCTGTCGCGATGTAGAATTGCCAAAGTCGCGCGCTGGCCAAGGCATCCGTGGAAGCACAGTGAGGCGAACTGTGGTGAATTGCGTGTTGCTGGCAAGCATCCGCGAGCGAGCACTTTGAACCCAGCCCGAGAAGGGGCCGCAGGTACATGAGGCATACTTGAGGCGGGAAGCGGTGAAAGCCGACTTGCGTCAATTCGGCCTGCACGAACTTGCCATCAAAATACACGTTATAGGATGCAAACACGCAACCACTGATGGCTTCAAGCAGTTTCCCGGCGACTTCTTCGAATGTGGGTGCGTCGGCGACATCGCCGTTAGTGATTCCGTGAATCTCGGTGGCAAAAACGGGCCGCCGCGGATTGACCAGGGTATCCAGCAAGAGTTCGGGCTCCTGCCTGGGCTCTACCCGGACAACCGCCAGCTCAATGATTCGGTCTCCACCTGGACAGAAACCAGTCGTCTCAAGGTCAACGACAGCGATTGGTGTTTCGCAAAGAAGGAGATGAGCCACGCCGCCCATCGCTGACGTCTTCATTCCGTTATGCTCTATGTCGCCGATCATCCCCGACGCCAATCATGGGTGGGCCCGAGGGTTCAGCAGGAGCCTGGTGCAGCGTGACGAATCATCGAGCCGGTTGGTTCATTGCGATTCGACGAGCCTCTTCCAAGTCGATCTTGACCTTGTGGCCGTGTCTCCCAAGCATATGGAGGAGGTTGGCTCCGTTTAGGAGAGTGAGGGGCTTCCCTTTGGCGAACGCGTAAGCGTCGGGACCGTAGTCAGATGTGGTGACGAGAATCCCCTTATTCGCACCTTCATTCATCACGGTTCCGTAAAGATCCCGGACCGCACTAACGCTGACGGTGTTGGTGTATCTCTTTGCCTGAATGACGATCTTTCCGCCCCGGATTGGATCAGGGTCAAATGCAATTGCATCGACGCCGCCGTCCCGGCTGGCTTGAGTGATGTTGACTTCGCCGCCGGTTGAACGAAACTCCTTTTCAAACACCTCGCGAATAAGGTGTTCAAAATCTTCCCAATCCATTGCCGCTAGGTTGGATGACTCATCCAGCGTGTGTGCCACCGCGTAGGCTGGAACGAACCGACCGTCATCCCGTCGGATTTGCAGGATGGGTGGAACCGCTGCGAGGCTGTGTAGCTTTGCACTTCCAACACCTTTGAGGGCCTTGAAACACGCCTTGGGGTCCACATTGGCGAGATTGATGGCAATAAACTCATCGCGTTGCACCTGTAACGACAGAACGCAGGCCGTCACCTGTTTTCCCGTTCTCCGATCAATCGACGTAACGATGCCGTTGAACGTTACGGCAGCTATGCCGTTAATCACATCCGACTCGAATAGTTCATGAACTGTTCGCAGCGCGATCTGGTACAGCAATTCATCGTAAAGCTTGTCAAACTGCGGTTGAGAAAGAGGCTGTTCCACGAACTCGTCCCGAGCGGGTACGAATTTCACCTCTCGCACCTTTGGAAGGTCGTCGGGAGCAGGCAGCGAATAATCAACAACGACAATCTTGGTTTCTGGATTGTAATCGAGGCTGACCTCTTTCGGGAAGTAATCCGGGTATTCGGACGCGCAGAGCACCATGTCGCAGTATTCGATGACAGCGTCGGCCGAGCCGCTCATGTACGCATCGCGCTGCCTCCACACAACCTCATTCTTCAGACGTTGCTCCTCCAAAAACGCGGCTCGTTGTTCCTCCCAGGCACTTAGTGCCGCTTGGTGTTTCTGCTCCTGATCTCGAAGACTATCCTCGTATTCTTGCTCGGCTATCGCATTGGCTGAGTCGACCACCTGCGACTCGCGCTGCCATCTCTCGTGCGCGGCGGCGAACCTCAGGCTACAACCGGCAATCACTCTCTCGCGACGGCTGCTAATGAGGCTGTCCAGCAGTCCGAACTTGGGCTGGTATTCCAGATCCTCGACTCTGGGTTCTCTCGGCATGCAATTGAGCTGCGGTTTGGCAGGAGGTTTAGGCTTTCGCGGCTTCGGCTCGGTAAAAGGCGAGTTGTCTATCAGCCGCTCCCAGTCGATTACGTCATTGACTTCAAGAGTTTGACGGAGCACCCTACCAAGACGATCCAACTCGCGTTGAGCTTCCGACGTTCGGTCGGCAGCCACCTTCCTGCTGGTTTCAAGTTGACTCTTCTGCCCTTCCTTATCACGGCGGATACTGTCGCGAGCCTGAGTCTGGGCCCACTTTTCTTCCCAGTCCTTTTTTTGAATCTCAGCTTTTCGCTGGATAATGTGGGCTTCTGAGCTCTTGATTAAGCGATGTTTTTTGAGCCCGTCGTGCCAGAGTTCAAGACAGTAGGTTGGCGTACCGCGCGCGCTGTATGAGACGCCCACTTCGCCAATTCGCGTTGTCATGGTGGACCTTCCAGCAGTGCAGCCCCGTTTGGCCCAATGCAAGTCTAATATCGCCCTTGCTACCGTATTATACAAGTCGTCGGGGCGCGCCGCGCGACGCGTCCCTCACCAAATGTATTCTTTTGCGATCTCGCGCTTGTCATAGCCGTCCAGCACGTGAACGACTCTCAGCTTTTTGAGCGAGACGGGCGAAAGCTGCCCCATCGGAATGTAGACGATGGTCCGGCCGAAGCGCGCGGCTACCGAACGGAAAATCGACCGCGGCGGTTTCGCCGCCACGTAAACCACCAGCCGATGGACTGAGTAATCCAGTCCCGCCAGCAACAGCCGCTCGGCCTTTGTCTCGGCCGCTTCGTAATCCGGGTCGACCCACACATCGAACATGCGCCGGGGCGGCAGTGTCATGAGCAGCCCGCCGTACTCACCGCGGCCGATGCCCGGCCCCACCATGTGTTCGAACGGGTCGGTGGAGTAGAACGCCATGTCCGATTCATTTTGATGTTCGCCGAGCCAGGTGGTGCAGTATTGGTAGCGGTCCTGGCGGTCTTCGTCGAAGATCACGATGACCGCGCCCACCTCGCCGGCGGCCTTCTGCACATTGCGCACCCAGATGCGGCCCTCGTGCCAGTTGCGGATCGTCTCGCGCATGTCGATGCCATCGAGCATCGACGTCATGAACGGCTCGACACGCACGCGCTCTTCGGACAGAATGCTCTTGCCCTTCTTCTTCAGAAACCGGCCGTAGTCCTCGATTACCAGATCTTCCGGAGGGTAGGAGCAGATGGCGGCGCCGTCGCGCTGCGTGGCCCACTCGCCCGGGACGCGCTCCTTCTTGCGAGGCTTCAGACCGCTGGGGCGCAGCCGCCGCTTCATGCTGGGCAGCCTGCGGCGCAGCCGGATTTTGCGGGTGTCGAGCCACACTTCCTCGCCGGAGATGCGTGCGGTCGGAATCTCGGCTTCGGTCTTCTGCCAGGAATAGCGGCCGCCGATTTCCCAGACGTCCCACGCGAAGTTTTCGTCGACGCACGATTGCGCCGTGACCGTGAGATCGAATAGCCCGGCCGAGAGCGCCCCGCTCATCATGGCCAGGTTGCGCGAATAGCGCGCGAGCAGCTTGCGCTGCCAGTGTGAAATCGACTCGCCCGTGTTCAGCGCGTAGGATTCTTCAGCCTCTTTGTACAACGCCATTTGCGCGCGGCCTCGCTCCACCATGTCGGGGTCCGCCATCTTGGGGCGATAGCGCTCATACCGCTCGAGCAGGTACGGATACTCCACAGTGATCTCTCCGAGGCAGTCCGGATGCGGATTGATGAGCTGGATCGAAGACGGCGAAGCGTCGAGCGCGCGCAGGCTGCGCGGCGGTTCGTCTTGGGGCGCCTGCATCGCGTCGAGGACCGGATCGAGCACATTCAGCGAAAGTACGATGAGCGTCTCGGCGAGTGGATCGGCCCCCTGCAGCTTCCATGCGATCGCAGCGGCGTAGGTGTCGATGTCCTGGTTGCGCGGTTGCGGATAAACGCGATACATTTCGACGTACTTGTCCGGGCCGATTCTTTGGATGGCGTAGGTGTCGGGGTACGAGTCGGGCAGATGGGGACGGTCCCCGCTACCCGGTTCGATGAAAAGCACCTGGGCGCCGATCTCGATCGCGCTCCGCACCGCTTCGGTGAACGGATCGGCCGGCTCGACCGGGAAGTAGACCGCTTCGTCTTCGTCGCCCGCGCTGTAGAAGATTACCGACAGCTCAGGCAGCCGCGCGACGGCTTGCCGGAAGACCGCTTCGAGCGACGACGGCAACTCGACCGCGACCACGCGCGGCTTCTGCTTGAAGATCACGCTACGCACCAGCGCCGCAAATTCCATGCGGCCCGGCACGACCGGAAAGTAGCGAAACGGTCCACGCCGCAGGCTGCCGAACTCGAGCGTGCCTTCAGTGCTCACGGGCGTACCGCAGCGCTTCCTCTCCCAGCGTCGTGATGATGGCGGTTTCGAGAGCTTTCGTTTCGTAGGCGCGCGTCTCGTGGCCGCGGTCCGTCGCGAGACTCTTCAGTTTGATCGCGTACCGGCCGATGTTGATGCCGTCGCGCACGGTGTAGCGCTCGTCGGCCGCGTGCGCGCGCTGGAGGAAATCCGTCACGTAGGTCAGGATCCGGTCCTCGGCGAACGGGAGGTTCTCGCGCAGGATCTGGAATTCCTCCTCGCGCTCGGGGAAGTCGATCCAGATTTGCGGCTGGAGGCGCGAGTGGATGTACTCGGGCAGCTCGAACGTCGATGCGTCGTCGTTCATCGTCGAGACCAGGCGGAAGTTGCGGTGCGCGCGAATTTTGACGCCCGCGACGATCGACTCGACGTAGCGGCGATTGTCGAGCAGCGGCGCAAGGCTCGCCCAGCTCTTCTCGCTCATGCGATTGCCTTCGTCAAGGATCGCCACGCCGCCGCGGATCATCGCGGTCACCAGGGGCGAGGCCACGTAGCGCAGTTTTCCCTGTCCCTCGATCACCGGCGTCACGATCAGATCTTCGGGCCGCGTGTCGAGCGTCGCCTGCATGATGTAGACGTCGCGCCCCATGCGCCGCGCCGCTGCGTACGCCAGCGTCGTCTTGCCGACGCCTGGCTTTCCGAGCAGCCGCGGATTCATCGGCAGATCCTGGTCGTTGAGCACCATCCAGGCGGCCAACAACTGGCGCATCAATTCTTCCTGCCCGACCCACTGGATGTTGAGCTCGTCGGGATGCGCCAGGTGAAGGGTGACGCCTTCGATTTCTACGTTGACCATTGGTTAGATTATGGCGCGGCGTGAGCGGCTAGCGCCAGCCTTCCAAGCGCGACGACCGGCGCCATTCTCTGAATCACGAGAAACCGTGAACGAAGTCTGCGTAGAATTAAGCTGGACACATCGTTGAACCGGTCCCACGACGTCTGAGAGAAAAAGCTCCCTGACCTTCGGGGAAAACCAGAGATGAACCAGCCGAAGTGGAAGAAGTTTGAGGAACTCGTTGCGATGATTCAGGCGGATCTGGCGGGAGACGCGGTCGTCACTCACAACGATACGATCATTGGCAAGAAGACAGGTGCTCGGCGGCAGATCGACGTGAGCATCCGAAAAAACGTCGGCCAGTTCGATCTCCTGATCGTGATCGAGTGCAAGGACTATGGACGCCCTCTCGATGTTGGAGATATCGAAGAATTCATGGGCCTCGCTCAGGACGTGGGAGCTCACAAGGCGGGAATGGTCGCTGCGAAAGGCTTCGCCGAGACTGCCAAGAAGCGGGCAAAGGAAGCCGGCATCGAACTCTACAGCGTGGCAGACACCGAAGATCACGACTGGAAGTCGATCATCGAGATACCAGCGGTGATCGAGTTCACGGGCGTGACGAAGTTCAGCTTGTCCTTCTCGGCGGCCGGAGACGAGCCGTTTGTGCCGCCGGATGCTACGGATCTCAAGGCACTGATCCTCTTCGACGAGCAGGAACGCGCCCTCGGAATGGTCCGCGACCTCATCGGTCAGAAGTGGAACGCCGGCGAGATTCCGGAACAACCTGGTGAGTACCGGGACGTTGAGTTCGCTCCGAATCCTTCGAAATTCAAATCGGGTGGAAAGTTCTACAAAGCGAGAATCACTGCAAAGGTTCTGGTCGAAACGCGACGGCGTTTTGGTTATTGGTCCGTTTCAAAGATGTCTGGCTTTCATGACGAAAGAACTGGCGCGACTGTCACGCGGCATCTGGAGTTCGACTATCTCTCGATGATCGAGGTCGAAAGGAACTGGCCGCGAATCAATAGCGTTGGGGAACTCGCCGTGCACCCGGTAATCATACTTAAGGCGCTGGATCACTGGAGTCCGGATGATCCGATCTGAACACTACGCCCGCGATTAGACAGACAGCGAGCTCCGTTGGACGTATCGTGTTCATCTTGGAAACTCGTGCCGCGCCAGCGAGGGAATGTGATGAATCTGGTTCGCCCAGTCAGCCGGCCAAGATGCCGTCCAGATTAGCACCACTGCGTCGATCACATCGCGAACGGCAGCACCTTGCGGCGCCAGGAGTACGCCGGGGCTCCCCTGGCTTCATCGAGGAACCGAAGAAAATGACGCGGCATCGTGCTCATATCGTGGGACACAAGGATACGGCTCTGGCTTGCGGCGAGGCGCAGGACTTCAAGATCGTCAATCCCCTCAAGCTGTGCATCAGCGGCGCTGAGAAAATCGATCCGTTCGCGGAGACGGGCGCCTTTGACAATGGTGAAGTTTAGATCCGCATCCGCGAGGAACCGGATGCTCACGAGTGCTTGTCGCTCATCGCTGCTTAGACAGCAGTCAATTGGCGCGAGACTTCTCGGGCCTTGCGAGGCTCACCGATGTCGAACACGTCTGAGGTCCAGGTCCGTCGGGCACGCTCGAGCCTCGCCCATAGTTCGGGGTTTGCTTGGCTCAATGGGATACCGGACGCCTCGAACTCCCGTCTCTTGTTCTCAAGGTACCGGTCGATAGTCTCTTGATGAGCTGCGTAGAACGCCAGGGCGTCGTTAATCTGCGAGGTCTTCAGCAGAGGATATTCGGACTGGATACCCTCGGGCGAATTCCCGCGCTGGAACGAATAGACTACGGAGTCAAGCGAGATGCGGGTTCCCGCAACGTAGTAGCCGCCATTTCTCTGTTCGACACATTCGCCAGTCATAACTGCACCCTAATCTTAGTGTCCCGCAATGCGACTGTGCGTTCAAGTCTATGCCAACTCGTGACCTACGCGCCCAAAAGCGCCAGATATTTCCTCACCGCCTCCACCCCTCGGTAGAAATTCGGCAAATAGAAGTGCTCATTCGGCGAGTGGATGCGATCGGTCGGCAGGCCGAAGCCCATCATCACACTCGGAATCCCGAGGGCGCGATCGAACAACGCCACGATCGGTATCGAGCCGCCGGAGCGGATATACACGGTCTCGCGCCCAAACACCTGCTTCATCGCTTCGGCCGACGCCGCAATGAACCGGTTGGCTGGATTTACCAGGCTCGGATATCCCGCGTCGAGAAAACGCATCTCCACCTGTACGCCTTTCGGGGCCGCGGCGCGCACGGCTGCCGCGATCTGCGACTTGGCTTCCTCCGGATCTTGGTTCGCCACCAGCCGCACGCTGATCTTCGCAACCGCCTTGGCCGGGATCACGGTCTTAAATCCTTCGCCCGTGTAGCCTCCGCGGATGCCGTGCACCTCGAGCGCCGGCCGCGCCCACGTCCGCTCGAGCACGTCGATCCCCGGTTCGCCCACCAACTCGGTCGAGCCTACCTCGGTCTTGCGATACTCGTCTTCGTCGAACGGCAGCCGCGCCCAGGCGGCTTTCTCTTCCGGGCTCGGGGGCGCTACGCGATCGTAGAAGCCCGGAATCGTGATGTGTCCATCGCGGTCCTTCAGCGCGCACACGATCTCGGCGATCGCCTGAATCGGATTCGGCGCCGCGCCGCCGTAGACACCCGAGTGCAGATCCTGCGACGCCCCCTGCACGTGCAGTTCGCTCGCGACCAGGCCGCGCAGCCCGACGCAAATGGTCGGCAGATCGGGCGCGAACATCTCCGTGTCGCAGATCACCCCGGCGTCCGCACGCAACCGCTCCGGCTCGGCCGCGACGAAACGCGAAATGTGCTCGCCCCCGGTTTCCTCCTCGCCTTCGATGAGAAACTTCACGTTGACCGGCAGGCGTTCGGCCTTCAACAGACGCTGAACGGCCCTGATGAGGATGTAGGTTTGCCCCTTATCATCCGACGCCCCGCGAGCGAAGATGTCGTCTCCCCGAATCGCCGGCTCGAACGGCGGCGACGTCCATTCATCAAGCGGATCGGGCGGCTGTACGTCATAGTGGCCGTACAGCAGGAGTGTGGGCTTTCCTGGCGCTCCAAGCCACTCTCCGTAGACCAGCGGATTGCCGTCTCCCTCAATCAGCTCCGCTTTGGTCAGCCCAGCGGCATGTAGTTGGTCGCGAACAAATTCGGCTGCTCGCCGGATGTCCGGTTTGTGCTCGGAAAGAGTGCTGACACTGGGGATTTTGAGGAAGGTCTTCAAACCTTCCAGGGCGGAGGTCTGGTCGGCGGTCACACCTCTATTTGTACATGAACGGATAGGCCTGCTTCATGGCCTCGACTTCGTGCGCGATAGACTGAATCTGAATCAGCGGCCCCTTCCCAATCCCCGGACAGTACTCGCCAAGCGTCCTCCAAGCCCGCCGGCTCCGCACTGCCTCCGGCCAGAAAGGAAAAACGCGGCACTGTGTGGGCTTCGCTGGATGGATGGCGCAGCCGCTTGCTTCGAGAAAGTGACACTGTGCCCCACGGGGCTTACGCAGCCGCATCCGATGCTTCATCCTGTATACGT
>JBOGMR010000191.1:0-6358 GCA_050746825.1 Bryobacteraceae bacterium
GCTGTGTGCTTTGAACAGCGCCATAAAGGTTGGTCTTGTTTCAGTATAGCAGGACCTCAGGCCGAAACCCTGGCGGCGCTCACCGCCGCGCCTGGCTTCTTTGGCAGCGGCATTCTCCGGACTGCCAGCGCACCGAGAGCCGAGCATAGCGCCAGCGCCGCGCTGCCGTAGAACGCATAGTTCCACGATCCGGTCTTTTCAAAGAGCTGCGCCGCGAGCCCGCCGGCGAGGATCGACGCAAGACCCTTGGTGCTGTAGAGAACGCTGTAGTTCGATGCTGAGTTGCGCGAGCCAAAAATATCGGTCAACACGGCGGGGAACAACACATACAGTTCGCCCCACGTCACAAACACGAGCGCCATCGACAGGACGAACCAGACATCGCCCCAGCGCCCCACCGTCACGACGCTCGTCAGGAACACCGATTGCAAAAAGAATGCCAGAAACATCGTCCGCTCGCGTCCCATGTGGTCGGAAGCCCAGCCCCAGAAGATGCGGCCCACTCCGTTGCAAATCGGATTCAGCGACAGCGCGATGGCGAGCGCCGTTGCGCCGACTTTGAAATTGCGCGCCACGGGAGCTACCTGCGCCGTCGCCATCAGTCCACCGATCCCTATCGCCAGCATCATTGCGTATAGCACATAGAATTGCGGTTTGCGCAGCATTTCCCACGTGCTGAACTCCTCATCGTGCCTGCGAACATTTTTCTTGGCCGGCGCGGGCGCCGAGGCGGCGAAGCCCTGCGGCGGATTTTTCAAAAACTGACCGGCTGCCAGCACGAAAATCCCCAGCACGACGCCGGTATAGGCGAGCGTGGTCCGGTAATCGGTAACGCGAATCAGGTAGGCGAATATGGGAATGAACAGCGCGGCGCCCGAGCCGTAGCCGGCGGCGATGATGCCGGATGCCAGTCCCCGCTTGTCGGGAAACCATTTCAACGCGACGGCGATCGAACAGCAATAGACAAAGGCGTTGCCCAGGCCGGCAATCGAGTAGAACAGGTAGAACCCGCTGAGGCTCGTAGTGTATCCCAGGGCGCCCCAGCCCACCGCGCATAACACGCTGGCGACAGACATGAACAGACGCGGCCCCAACCGGTCAATCAGCCAGCCCGAAAGCGGCATCGCCCACGTCATCAGGGCGATGAAAAACGTAAAACCCCACTGCACTTCAGACAGCTTCCAGCCCGTGGCCGAAATCATAGGCTGCACAAACAGCGTCCATGAGTATTGCAGGTTGCCGATCATGACCATCGCGACCACGGCCGCAATCAAGCGCGCCCAGCGATTCACTAGCTTGCCCTCCTCGCAGCGCAATTCGTGTCGAGCAGTTTCGCGCAGCCGTAGACAGTCCGCGTGTACGGCATCGGAATGCCCAGACGTTCCCCCAATTCCACCACCGCGCCAGCAACCGCTTCCAATTCCATGGGACGGTTGGCCTCCAGATCCTGCAGCATCGAGGTCTTGTGCTCGCCGACTTTCTCCGCGCCGGCGATTCTCTGATCGATCGAAATCGGAAGCTCCAGGCCCAGGCGGGAAGCGACCGCCTCAACTTCCATCATGATGTTGCGAACCAGGGGACAAATTTCCGCATCGCGCGTCATCTGCACCAGAGTGGCGCGCGTCAAGGCGCTGATCGGATTGAACGCGATATTACCCAGCAGTTTCACCCAGATCTCGTGGCGAATGCGCGCCGTGATGGGAACGCGCAGGCCCGACTGGATCAGCGCTTCGGCGACCGCGCGGCATCGATCCGACCGGCTGCCGTCGGGTTCGCCCAGCGAAATGCGGTTGCCTTCGGTGTGGCGGATGACGCCAGGCTCGACGACATCCGTTCCCAGATAGACGATCGACGCAACCACGCGGCGCGCATCGATGGCGCCGCGGATCACCCCACCCGGATCGACGCGCTCCAGATGAATGCCCGAGAACTCTCCCGCGCCGATCTGAAAATACCACCACGGAATCCCGTTTTGCGTGCTGACCACCGTGGTCTGATCGCCGATGAGCGGCCCGAGCAGCGGCGCGAGCGGAGTGAGGCCGTGCGCCTTCACTCCGAGCACGATCACATCGACGGGTCCCGCCTCTTCGAGGCTGCCGATGACGCGCGGGCGCACCTCGAAATCGCCATCGGCGCTGAGCACGCGCAAACCGCGTTCCTGCATCGCCCGCAGATGCGGTCCGCGCGCAAACAGCGTCACATCCTGCCCGGCGCGCGTCATGCAGGCTCCGATGTAGCCGCCGATGGCTCCGGCGCCCGCAATCAGAAATCGCATGCACTATGCCTTTGTAAACGCCTTGGCAACAGCGCCACGCTGGATCTTGCCGGTTGCCGTGCGCGGAATCGCCTCAGTGACGTAGATCTTCTTGGGCCGCTTGAACTCCGCTAAGCGTTCTTTGCAGAACGCCATGATCTCGGCTTCGTTGACCGGCTCCTTCAGGACCACCGCGGCTTCCACTTCCTCACCCCAGGCCGGATGCGGAACACCAAAGCAAACTGCCTCGGCCACCGCCGGATGACTCAGCAGAACTTCGTCAATCTCTCGCGGCCCGATCTTTTCTCCGCCGCGATTGATGAGTTCCTTGAGACGGCCGGTCAGTGTGAGATAACCTTCGTTGTCGAGGTAGCCCTGGTCGCCCGTGCGAAACCATCCGTTGGTGAATGACTTGGCATTGGCTTCTGGATTGTTCTCATAGCCCGTAACCACGTTTGGACCTTGAATCACCACTTCGCCGCGCTCGCCGTTTGCGAGAAGATTTCCAGCGTCGTCCATGATGCCGATCCTGACTCCCGTTCCTGGTCCGACCGAACCCGGCTTGCGCGTGGCCGGAGGCTTGGGGTTCGAAGACATCTGGTGAGAAGCTTCCGTCATGCCGTAAGCTTCGAGCACTGGGACGCCGAATACCCGCTCCATTTGATCCATCATGTCCGCGGGCAGCGACGCGCTGCACGAACGGATAAACCGCAGGCATTCCGCGCCCGCCGGACGATCGTTGCCGGCGCGCGAAAGAAGAAGATTGTGAATGGTCGGAACCGCGGAATACCAGGTCGCATTCGTGTCGCGCACCGTGCGCCAGAACGACAGCGCATTGAACTTGGCCGGGACCGCCACGGCGCCTCCCGAAAGCAGGGTCGAAAGCGTCGAGGCCACGAGGCCGTGGACGTGGAAAAGCGGCATGACGCAGAGCGCTACGTCTTCGGGCGAAAGCCCGTAGTGGGCGACAATATTTTGCGTCGAAGCCGTAATATTTCGATGGAGGATCGGCACCCGTTTGGGGCGCCCGGTGCTCCCGCTGGTGTGAAGAACCAGAGCTACATCGTCGGGCGACGGCGCCGAGGCCCTGCTCCCGCCCGGCGCGCCGGCAATCCGCACGAAACCGCTGCTATCTGTTTCGAGTCCATACACGGGAACCTGGCGCGCTTCGGCCGCCTGCCGCGCGCCGGCTGCGCCGTCGGGAGGGCAGAGGAGAACCTTGGCACCCGTGTCATCCAGGTAGAAACTTACCTCGTCTTCGCGGTATCCGGGGTTCAGGGGCGCGGCCGTTCCGGCGATCGACGCGGCCAGAAAACTCACGATCGTCGGCAGACCGTTCGGCAGGTAGGTGGCGACGCGGTCTCCTCTCTGAATTCCCAGCGAAGCCAACGCGCTGGCCATCTCCGTGACCTGGTCCCGGAGCTGTTGGTAAGTGACGCGAATTCCACTCTCGGGAAGGATGACGGCTGTGCGCTCCGCGGGCGCAACCTGGATAAGCTCCAGCAAAGTAGAAGGATTGGACATCTTCATCATCATGGCAGAATTTCCGTTGGGCTTGCTGCATCACGCGGCATGACTGGTTCGCGCTAATCTAGAGAATGATAATGCCACAATCCAACAGCTTCAATGCCGCGGCTTCGCTGCGAGCCGCCGGCGCCGACTACCGGATCTGGCGTCTCAACGCGCTCGAACGCGGCTTTCCGGGCGTCGCCCGACTTCCCTTCTCCATCAAAGTTCTGCTCGAAAATCTACTGCGTCGTGAGGACGGCCGCACGGTTACGGCGCGCGACATCGAATGCGTTGCATCGGGCCAGGCCGGCGCCAAAGAAATCAGCTTCATGCCCGCGCGCGTTCTGCTCCAGGACTTCACGGGCGTTCCGTGCGCCGTCGATCTCGCCGCCATGCGGGAGGCGCTCGGCAAACTCGGCGCCGACCCGGCGCGCGCCAATCCCCTGCTTCCTGCAGACCTTGTCATCGATCACTCCGTCCAAGTCGATCAGTTCGGCAACAGCGGCGCCTTCGCGGCCAACGCGCTGCTTGAATACCAGCGCAATCGCGAGCGCTATAGCTTTCTCCGCTGGGCGCAGACCGCATTTCAGAACTTTCGCGTGGTGCCGCCCGACACAGGCATCGTGCATCAGGTGAATCTCGAATACCTCGCGCCGGTCGTGTTCCGCAGCGCTGCGGGCGAAGCGTATCCGGACACCGTGGCCGGCACGGACTCGCACACCACGATGATCAACGGCCTCGGCGTGGTTGGCTGGGGCGTCGGCGGTATCGAAGCCGAAGCGGCGATGCTGGGTCAAGCGGTATCGATGCTGCTGCCTCCCGTCGTCGGTTTCCGTCTCACGGGCCGGCTCTCGGAAGGCTGCACCGCCACCGATCTCGTCCTCACGGTCACGCAAATGCTTCGCAGGAAGGGCGTCGTCGGCAAGTTCGTCGAGTTCTTCGGCGCCGGTCTCAGCCAATTGGGTCTGGCCGATCGCGCGACCGTCGCCAACATGGCGCCCGAATACGGCGCGACCATCGGCTTCTTCCCGATCGACGACGAAACGCTCAAGTACCTCCGCTTCTCCGGAAGGCCGGAAGATCTGATCGCACTCGTCGAAGCCTACGCGAAAGAGCAGGGGTTGTTCCGCACCGACGCGACGCCCGATCCGGTTTTTGCGGACAGGCTCGAGCTTGACCTCACTACCGTCGTGCCCTCGATGGCCGGACCCAAGCGCCCGCAGGACCGCGTGGAACTGCCGGACGTCAAGAAGAATTTCCTCGACACCATCGCATCGCTGCCGCACAAGCAGGCGGAAATCGCTTTCAACGGAACCAAGGCCACGATCGGTCACGGCGCGGTCGCCATCGCGGCCATCACAAGCTGCACGAACACTTCGAATCCGTCAGTGATGATCGGCGCGGGTCTGCTCGCCAAAAAAGCCGTCGAGCGTGGCCTCAAGGCCAAGCCGTGGGTGAAGACCAGCCTTGCGCCGGGCTCGAAAGTGGTCAGCGATTATCTCGACGCCGCGGGCCTCACTCCGTACCTCGAGCAGCTCGGCTTTCATCTCGTTGGCTACGGCTGCACCACATGCATCGGCAATAGCGGCCCTCTGCCGGAAGCGGTCGCGCAGGCCGTCAAGCAGGAGAACCTCACGGTGGCCGCGGTTCTCAGCGGAAACCGGAACTTCGAAGGCCGCGTCAATCCGCAGGTCAAAGCGAACTACCTGGCGTCGCCGCCGCTTGTGGTAGCGTACGCGATCGCCGGCCGCGTCGATATGGATCTGCAGAACGAGCCGCTTGGGCAAGGTTCCGACGGCAAGCCCGTTTTCCTGCACGAGATCTGGCCGTCCAATCAGGAAATCCAGGACACCGTCCGAAGCGCCCAGAAGCCCGAGATGTTCCTCAAAGAATACGGCGAGGCGTTCGAGGGCGATGCGCAGTGGAAGTCGATCCGGATTCCGACCGGTGTCGTCTACGCGTGGGACGCCAAATCCACTTACATCAAGAGGCCTCCCTACTTCGATCACATGATCGATCCGAAGGCGCCGATTCTGGACCTCCACGGGATGCGCGCGCTCGCGGTTCTGGGCGACTCGGTCACGACGGACCACATTTCCCCGGCCGGTTCGATTCCGGCCGACAGCCCGGCCGGCCGCTACCTGATCGAGCAGGGCGTGGCGCCGCGTGATTTCAATTCCTACGGCGCGCGCCGCGGCAACCATGAAGTGATGGTGCGCGGCACGCTCGCGAACATCCGCCTTCGCAACCAGCTCGCTCCCGGAACGGAAGGTGGATGGACACTCCACCTCCCCGACGGAAAGCAAACCTCGATTTACGACGCCGCGATGCATTACCAGAGCGAAGGCGTTCCGCTGGTGGTCATCGCGGGCAAAGAGTACGGCTCCGGCTCATCGCGCGACTGGGCGGCGAAGGGGACGCTGCTGCTCGGCGTGGTCGCGGTCGTCGCCGAGAGCTTCGAGCGCATTCACCGAAGCAACCTGGTGAACATGGGGGTGCTGCCGCTGCAGTTCAAGTCGGGCGAGGACGCCGCCTCGCTCGGGCTGACCGGCACGGAGGTCTTCAGCCTCGTGGGCGCGGCCGAGGGGCTGAAGC
>JBOGMR010000192.1:0-4612 GCA_050746825.1 Bryobacteraceae bacterium
GAAAGCGCCTGGCCGTTTCCGCCGCGCGGCTCTCGGCAATGACCGGGATTCCCGCGGAGACCATTCGCGTCGCCGACGGATTCACGGACGTCCTCTCGCTTGACCATCCGCTGAAGCCCTTCGACGCTCTCGTGAAGGTCGCGTTCACGCATCGTGCCGAGCCCTCGACGCTCCGTGAGGAGCTCACGATCCTTCGCCGCCAGGTCCGGGGCTCCCGGCCGTCTCGCGGCTTCCAGTTTTCGATGCGCTACTTCAACAACGGCCAAGGGCTCGGCCGGGCTGGAAACGGCGCCTATTTCCTGGGTCAAGGGTTGCTGCCGGAAATCGCGGCTACCCTTCCGCTCAAGCACAACGACGAGTTCAGTGCGCACCAGCAGCTCCTGCTTCTCAAGCTGGACCGGCTCGAGCGCGAGCTCGAGGAAATCGAGCGCGGGATTCAGCTTCAGATCGCCGAGGTGCACCAACAATTCCAGAGCGCTAGGGAAGAGTTCCGCATCGCACGCCAGCGCTTAGCCATCGCGGCTGAGATCCGCACCGTCGTTCTCGCCAGGTACAAGGCGGGACTGGAGGGTCCCGCTTCGCTTGACGACGCCGAATACGCCGAGCGTCGCGCGGACGCCGAAGTCATCCGCGTGGAGTACGCCGGGAAACTGAGTTTGGCCCAGTTGCTGACCGTTTGCGGACTCCGCGACGATTCCTTGAAGCGTGTGGAGACGCTCTTCGCCGCGCGATTTAGCGCGCCCGTGGTCGTATTTCCCTGAAACCATGCGATCTCCGGCTCAACCCGCGTCCTGGCTCTACCGGCTGGCTCTGATCGGCGCATTCATCGCTGCGGCCAGCCTTTTCGCCCTGCGCCTGAAGGACGCTGTTCCGGCCGATCTCAAGGCCCGATTCACGAGCTCCGTCGAAACGGTCATCCCGGCGCGCATCGAGGCGGCAAGTCAGCTAAATCTTGTCTCCGAAAATGCCGGACGGGTGAAAAGCGTACACGTGAAGACCGGTTCACGCGTGGAGCCAGGGTCAGTCATCGTGACCCTCGAAAACAATGAGCTGTCCGGCCAGACCGTCGTGTCCCAAAAACGTCTGGAGATCGCCCGCCTTCGTCTGGCCGCGCTTCGACCCAATCCGAACGGTGAGCGGATCGCCCAGGCGGAACGTGACCTCGAAGCCGCCCGGACGCGGCTCGAGGCTTTTACGACTCGCGAGCACGAGAGCACATCCAAGGCCGCGCACGAACGCGTCGCCGCGGTCCGCAAGCTGATCAAGCAAGGACTGGCGACTGAAGCCGAGCTCGACAACGCGCAGGCTCGCGAGTCCACCGCAGGGCGTGACTTGCGGGCCGCGGAGGAACATCGCTCGCGCCTCCAACAGGAATTCCAGCAAGCCGCCTCTCAACTCACCCTGGTGCAGATGCAGAGCGCCGGCAGTCAATCCGAAATTGCAGTCGCTGAATCCGACGTCGAAGCCGCGCGCAATGCGCTCGACCTCGCGATCCAGCGCGCCTCCAGCCTCGTCGTCGCCGCTCCCGCGTCAGGCACGATCACGAGCCTCGGGGTTCGCGAAGGCGAATGGGCGCTTGCCGGAACCCCGCTGGCTCGTATCGCAGACCTTTCCCGGTTAATGATCACCGCGCCGGCAAATGCCACTCTCGCACGCAAGGTTGTCCCAGGTTCGGCCGCCGCGGTCCGGCTGCCCACGACTCCCCCCACACGCGTAGATGTCACCATCGCAGAAGTGACTCTCATACCCGATGCGGTCCAGAGCGCCTACCTGGTTCGAGCGCTCATCCCGAATCCCGACGCTGGCGCCGCTCTCATCGGCCTTGAAGCTGCCTTGGAATTGAGGCACCGTGACCGCTGAGCGCTCGAAGGTATTACACTCAGTCGAAATCTTCGCCGCCCGCGCAGATTTCGTCTGGTGGACGTGGCGCAGGCACTCGTGCCTGCGCTTGGTGGGGCAGACTTCAGTCTGCCCATCGCCTGCTTCAGCCGGCGATTCTTTTTGGTTGTGGCTTTTCCGCTCGGTGGGGCAGCCGGTTTCGCCTGCCCGGTCTTGTACCACACCAGATCCCACGCCTTCCGGGTGCGCGGAACCGCCTGCCCCACTTGATCGATGACCCCGACCTCGGTTCTCCTCACCACCGACGGAACCTTTCCCTGTTATCCGGGCGGCGTCACCACGTGGTGCGACCAGTTGCTCCGGCAGTTATCGGACTTGCGATTTCACGTCTTCGCCGTCACGTATTCGCCAAGCCATACGCCTTCATTTTGCCTTCCGTCCAACGTCGAATCATTGCGCCTGCTGCCTCTTTGGGGCACCGAGGAGCCTGGGCCGCAGGAGGGCAGCCTGTCCTCGATCCTTCTGCGCAAGGCGCGCACCTCCACCGACACGATCCGCTCCCGGTTCTTGGACCCATTCGGATGCTGTGTCCGATCCGTGCTCTGTCCTGCTTCGCGCCCCGAACAGATGGCCGAAGCCTTGTTCGCACTTCATATCTATTTCCAGGAATTCGACTACCCCCGAACCATGTCCTCTCCCGAGACCTGGGAGTTGTTTCTCCGCATTTGCCGCGACACCTATCCACCCGACAATCGTCCCTCTCTCGACGAAGCCACGACCTGCATGCGCTGGGTGCAGCGTTACCTGGCAGTCGCCGCAGTGCATCACCCGGATGTCGACATCGTGCATGCCTCCATGGCCGGCCTTGCCGGAATTCCGGGCGTGATCCAAAAGCTTAAGCGCGGATCTCGTTTCCTGCTTTCCGAACATGGCATCTTTCTGCGAGAGCTGTACCTCTCGCTAGCCGGCATGAAACAAGGCGCGCTGTGCCGCCGATTTCTCTTTTCCTGGTACGAAACGATCGCGCGCGTCAACTACACGTACGCCGACGCGGTCTCTTCCCTTTGCGAATTCAACCGCAAGTGGCAAGCGCGCGTCGGCGCCGCTCCCGAGAAGATACGCATTATCCCCAACGGAGTCGACCCCGCCACTTTCCGCCCGCCCGATCCGCCCCGCGCCGAACAGCTCGGCCGCGCACGCACCGTACTCACGATGGCCCGCATCTTTCCGCTCAAGGGGATCGATCATCTGCTGCGGGCGGCCCGGCTGGTCCTTGACCGGATGCCCGACGTGCGCTTCCGAATCCTCGGCGGGATTGGCGATCCTCGTTACCACCGCCACTGCCTCGATCTGGCCGAGCAACTCGGCATCTCGAAGAGCCTTGAATGGGGTCAAACCCCAGATCCCGCGTCCGCCTACCAATCCGCCGACGTCTTCTGCCTTCCCAGCATCTCCGAAGCCATGCCTTACTCGGTGCTCGAGGCTATGTTCAGTGGATGCCCCGTGGTCGCCACCGAAGTCGGTGGTGTGAGTGAAATGCTCGCCGGAACCGGCCTTGTAGTGCCGCCCAAGGATGCCGAGAGCATGGCGCGCGCCATTCTTTCACTGCTTGAGGGCGAAGGCGCCTCCTCGTACCGCCAGGACCTCGCGTGCCGTGCGCTCGCGCACGCCCAGTCGTCGTACACGATTGAGAAGTCCTCCGGTCGCTTTCGGGAACTCTATGATCAACTTTCCGGACAAACGAGACCTGCCCATCTGCTTACAGCCCGATAAAGCAGGTCCCGGCTGGCGCGAGCCGCTCGATGTGCGGGACCTGACGACGCGGCTGGAAACCGAAGGAGTCACCGACGCCGTCGCTCTCTCGGAGTTCGGCTTCGAAAGCACTTGGAGCATGGCGGCATCGTGGCTGCCGAAGCTACGCGACGTCCGGTCCGCGATTGCCCATGAGGTGAAGCCCGGGTCCGGTTGGCGCGAGTATGTTCGCGGGATCTCGTTCGCCCTGCCGCTGCTGTGTTCGTGTGTGTCCATTCTGCTGCTCGGATTTTCCCTATGGGGCGGCAATCTCACAGCCGGCGAGGCCAGTGCCGTGGGCCTCGGAACCGTCTCGAGTTTCCTGTTGAGCGCCGGGATGATTCAAATGATGGCGCGGCGCGGGCTGTTCTTTGCCGGCACCAAACAATTCGCGCGTTGCGAGCAGGTGACCTGGTGGTGGATGCGACTGGGAATGCTGGCGATCCTGGGCGCTACGCTTGTTCTGACCGCTGTGTCGCTTTATTGGGACGTGCTGCCGGGCCGGCTCACGTTTGTCGCCGCTGCCTTCTGCGCTTCTCTCGGTTTGTTCTGGATGGCCACAGGCGCCCTGCATTTTCTCAACCGCGCTTTCATGATCGTTTGGGTAACCCTGGCTGGAATCGCGCTTGTCACGCTCCTTCATTTCGTCCTTCGATGGCCGCTGCTCGACGCGCAATTGGCCGCCATCGTCGCGTCAGGCGCCGCTGCGCTGATTGCTTGCCGTCGAACCCTGAGAGCCCAGCTTGAACTGTCGCCGCCCAATCCGGCGCCATTTTCACTGCTGCGCGATGTGATCTTTCTTTGGCCATACTTCGCCTACGGCATTCTTTATTACCTGCTGCTCTTCGCCGACCGGATCATGGCTTGGACGGCCCACACGCTCGCGACCGCCTTCGCGATCCAGTTCCGCGGCGACTATGAAGCTGCCCTGACCATCGGGCTGTTCGCCTTCATTGTCCAGGTCGGGTGGGTCCAGCAGTCC
>JBOGMR010000193.1:0-6892 GCA_050746825.1 Bryobacteraceae bacterium
ATTCCCACTACCCCCAGATGAGGGGCCCCCATACCCGCAATTAAGCATACGCTTTTACCGAGAAGAGTGTTAGGAATTACCCACTATCCAATCGTAGAATCAAGGGCATAGCAAACAAAGTGATCAATTAACACAAGCGGTATTGCAAAACGCCCTTGGGTTGAAAATCTGTTAGTGGGGAGAGATTGGAAAATGAAAGCGCAGACGGTTGAAGTCAAGAGTTCGAACGGTAGAATTCTTTGCTGCACGGTCTTCCGGTCTGGCGGTAAGAAACTGCTGGCAAAAGGGCACGTGATCAGTGACGAGGACATCCGGGTCCTCGAATCTGAGGGCATGGAAAAGGTCTGGGTCACCGAGCTGGAAGACGGCGAGGTAGGCGAGGACGACGCGGTATGCAACGTTGCGGCCGAAATGGGCTGTGGTTGCTATGAAATCCGCATGGCGGCGGGTGGCCGGGCAAACCTGGTCGCCACCGAAAATTGCTGCGTCCTGGTGGACGATGAGCTTCTCAAGCAGTTGAACTGCACGGCTTCCGTGGTGATCGCCACGGCGTTGAATTTCAGCTACGCGATGGCCGGCCAGCGGATTGCCACTGTGAAAAGTGCGCCGTTCGCCGTTGCCAAAGACCAACTGGACGCGCTGATCGGGATTTTGAAAGAGCGTGGCCCGATTCTCCAGGCCCGCCCGATTCGCAGCGCCTCGATTGGAGTTTTGTACACCGACCCGACCGCCGGCGATCGCGCCAAGCAGTTGTTCGAAGGTATTATGCGGCAGCGCCTGGAGCGCTTCGGCGCTGCGCCGGCCTTCGCGCTCGCCAGCGTCGAGGATGAGGCTTCAGTGAGCCGCGCCTTGACGCATCTGGTACGCTCCAAGCCGTCTGTGATTCTGGTGGCATCCACTACCGCACCCGCCGGTCCCGAAGATGTGGTGGGGCGGTCCCTGGTCCGCATCGGCTGCCAGCTCGAACGTTTCCTCGCACCGGTCGAGCCCGGCAATCTGATGTTGCTGGCTTATAAAGACGATGTGCCGATCATCTCGGCTCCCGGCTGTTTCCGTTCTGCGCGGCCGAACGTAGTTGACCTGATGTTGCCGCCGCTCCTCGCCCGCTACCGCGTTACCGGCTGGGAAGTGGCCTGCCTCGGGCACGGCGGCCTGCTGGCTTAAAGTTCATTCCTTCGAACGACCCAGGGTCTCTCCTCCGGGACCTGAAGGTCAAGACCGCGAGTCTCCCTCCGGGACCCGCGGCCCTCGCTAGACCGGGCGCCTGAGCAACGCCCGGTCTTTTTTTTTGCAGGCGCTTTCGCGCGCCGCGTGATACAACATTCACATGCTCACCCGCCGCCAGATTCTCACCGCCGCCGCGTTCGGACCCTTCGTGATCCGCTCGCGCGCGCAGGAGAGACGCCCCAACTTCCTGTTTCTCCTGACCGACGACCAGAGCTACGCCACGCTCGGCATCACCGGCAACCCGTTCATGAAGACGCCGCACATCGACCGGCTAGCCCGCGAAGGCGCGCTGTTCACCAATGCGTTCGTCGCGATGTCGCTCTGCGCGCCGAGCCGCGCCTGTTATCTCACCGGACTCTACCCGCACACCAACGGTATTCACAACAATCAGACCCGCTGGAATCAGGATTTGCCCACTCTCCCGCGCACGCTCCACGATGCCGGCTATCGAACCGCCCACATCGGCAAATTCCACATGGACGGCGACGACCGCGTCCAGCCCGGCTACGATTACTGGGCCGCGCAAGTGGGGCAGGGAAGCTACGAGAATCCGCGCAAGAACATAAACGGCAAGTGGACCGATCTCCAGGGCTACGACACACAGATCATCACGGACCAGGCGATCGAGTTTATGCGCTCCGGCCGGCGCGATCAGCCGTTCTGCACCTGGCTCGCATACAAGGCGTGCCACGGCCCATTCACGCCGGCGCCCGGACACGAGCGCGACTTCGCCGATCTGCCGTTCAGGCCGCCCGCGTCTTTCGCCTCTGACAACGCCGGCAAACCCGCGCGCGTGCGTCGCAAGGAAGGCGGCCGCGCCGCGCGCGCCAAGCGCAAGGCCAAGAAGAAGGGCGCCGCCGCCGGGGTCCTGTCTGCCGAGCAGTGGTCCGAACGCGAACGCAATCAGCACCGCGCGCTCATGGGCGTCGAGGACAGCGTTGGAAAGCTCCGCAGTTTCCTCGAAACCGAAAAGCAGCTTGACGACACCATCATCGTCTACGCCGGCGACAACGGCTTCTTCCACGGCGAGCACGGTCTCCACGGCAAGATGGAGCCCTACGAAGAATCGATCCGCGTGCCGATGTTCGTGCGCTATCCCAAGCTGATCCGCGGCGGACAGCGCCCGGACGCGTTCGTCGCCAACGTGGACCTCGCTCCCACCATTCTGGATTTCTGCGGCGTCAAGGCGCCGAAGCCGATGCAAGGCCGCTCGTGGCGCCCGTTGGTCACCGGCGGGAACGCACCCCGCCGCGATGCCTTCCTCTACGAGATGTTCGGACAGGACGCAGACGCGGCGCACCCCACCGTGAAAGCCATCCGCACGGATCGCTACAAGCTGATCCTGAATCTGAATCCGCAGGATGTCGTGGAGTTGTACGATTTGACGAAAGATCCGCAGGAACTGAATAACATCGCGACCGGCAAGGGCAATCGCGATCTGATGCAGCAGCTCAAGCGGCAGATGGTTGCGTCAATGCGGGAGTTGAACGATCCGGCGGCCGCCGCGGTCGAGGCGTTCGCACTGTGATCACGCGCCGCGCGTTCCTGGGAGCCTCGGCGCTCGCCGCCGGTGTCCAGGCGCAGGCTCGGCGTCCGAATATCGTCATGATCCTCTGTGACGACCTCGGCTACGGCGACCTCGGTTGCTTCGGCAATCGCATCATTCAGACGCCGAACCTTGACAGGCTCGCAGCCCAAGGCGTCCGCTTTACCGGCTTCTACGCCGCATCAACCGTGTGCACACCCACGCGCGCTGCGCTCATGACCGGTCATCATCCGCAGCGCTACGGAATTCACCACGCCGACCTGCCGGAGTCTCTGCCGCGCTACCCGCTGCCGTCGTCAGCCGTGACGATCGCAGAGGTGCTGCGCGGCGCCGGCTACTACACGGCGCACGTCGGCAAGTGGCATCTCGGTGAGCCGCCCGAAACTGTGACGCCGCGCGAGCAGGGCTTCGACCACTTCTTCGGCTGCTTCGGCGGGCGCCCCAGTTCGCCGTGGATCAAGTTCGCGCGCTCGATGAATCCCGAGATCGTCGTCAACGAGAATCGTCCCGTCGTTTACAAGGGACATGTCACGGACGTGCAGACTGCTGCAGCGCTCGAGGTCCTCGACGGCGCTCCGCGAGACCGGCCCTTCTTTCTGAACCTCTGGTACAACGCGCCGCACGAGCCTCTTGTGGCGCTCGATCATCAGGCGAAGCTCTACCGGGATTGGAGCGCAGAGGAGCAGACCTACTTCCAGACCGTCACCGACATGGATGCCGGCGTGGGGCGCGTTCTCGCGAAACTCGAACAACTCGGCGCCGCACAGAACACGCTGATTCTGTTTTGCTCCGACAACGGCCCCGAAGTCCATCGGAACCGCTTTTCGCGCGGCTCGGCGGGGCCGCTGAAAGGAATGAAGACGCAGCTCTGGGAAGGCGGAATCCGTGTACCGGGAATTCTGAACTGGCCTGGCCGCGCCCCATCCGGCATCGTTTCCCTTGCGCCGGTCAGCGTGCTGGATGTCTTCCCAACGTTTTGCGCCGCCGCCGGAATTCCGGTGCCGGCGAATGTGAAGCTGGATGGCGGCGCCGACCTGGTTTCGATCTCTCGCGGCGCGCGCGACGTAACCGGCCGGTCGCTGTTCTTCGAATTTCACTTCCCGCAGCGAGGCGTGGCTTCGAGCCTCCCGATGGTAGTGCGCCGCGGCCGGTGGAAGCTGTTCGCGACTCACGACCTCGCGCGCGTCGAGCTCTACGATCTCTCCGCGGACGCCGGCGAAACGCGCGACGTTGCCGCGCAGAATCAGAACGTTGTCCATGCCCTGCGGAGCGAGCTCAAGAAGTGGTGGTCTCAGTTCGAAGGCAAAGTCGATCTCGGGCTCAAGCCGACTCGCGTCGCTGTGCCTTCAGAGGAAGAACTTGAGAAGCGTCACTACCGGAATTGACGGCCGTTGCTGAGACGCGAGCGTCAGGGAGCGGTTTTCAGGCGGCCTGTCACTAGTTCCCAACCGCGATGATCAGGCCTTCAGCCGACGTCACGCCGCCAATCCGTATTTGAATCGGCACAGAGTTCCCCGCCGCGACTCCTTCGGGTATGACCACGTTGAGCTGGTTCACGCCCACGAATTGCGGCGCCAGCCCCGAGAACAGCACTTGCCCCTCGCGGCCGCCGATCAGCACCGTCGGTGCGGTCGTGGTTCGGCGCAGGTCCGCGCCGGACGCCGCGCCGTTCGGGACCGCCCCGTCGACAGCGCCCAGTCCGTTTGCATACAGGATGATTGCGCCGCCAATCCGCGCGGGCCTGCAGTTCACCCCTTCGACCGCGCCAGTTCGCTGCGCGAGCGACCCGTCATCGGCGTTCACCGCTACAGCCAGTCCCCCGCTGAGCGCAAAGATTCCAGGCGAGAACGGGGCGATCGGCACGGTACGCGGCGTCGAAGATACGCCGCCCCGCGTCACTACAACCGTACCCGTGCCCGTCGTTCCGCTACCCAGCACGTTCCAGGGAAGCTGCGCATTGATCTGACCCGCCGCGACAAACAGCAGCGGCGCGGGGACGCTGTTGACCGTCACCGACACACCGCCCAGCGACGTCGACAATGGAATCGAACTCGCCTGCTGCAATGCCGCCGCAAGCTCGCTGCCGAAGATGGAAATCAGCGACCCTGCAGTGACGCCCCCGCCGCGGAACGAGGCTGCGTCCACGATCCCGCCCTCGGTGACCGACGGCGTCTGCGCGAAAGCGCACACGCAAGTCAAAACTAACGCCACGCAGATTTTCAAGCGCAACATAGGCCCTCTGGTAGTCAATGATAACTCAGGTGCAAGCTGCTGGATCGGCACAGTTGTAAACTCCGCCGCCGCCGCTAGCCCTTCAGGAATTGCCTGATCGATCGCGTGGCCTGCCGGATGCGCTGCTCATTTTCGACTAGCGCAAAGCGCACGTGACCCTCGCCCATCGGACCGAAGCCGATGCCGGGCGACACTGCCACCAGCGCCTTTTCCATCAGCAGCTTCGCGAACTCGAGCGACCCGCCGGCTCGATGCTTCTCCGGAAGCGCAGCCCACAGGAACATCGAACCCTTCGGCGCCTCCACCGGCCAGCCCGCGCGATTCAATCCCGTCACCAGCGCGTCGCGCCGCTTCTGATACGTCGCGCAGATCTTCCGGGTCTCCTCGGCGCATTCGCGCAGCGCGATGATCGACGCAATCTGGATCGGCTGGAACACGCCGTAATCGAGATAACTCTTTATCCGCGCGAGCGCCCCGATCATCTTCGCGTTGCCGAGGCAGAAGCCCACACGCCACCCCGCCATGTTGAAGCTCTTTGACAGCGAATAGATCTCGACCGCCACTTCCTTCGCGCCTTCCACCTGCAGTACGCTCGGCGCGCGATACCCGTCGAAGCAGATGTCCGCGTACGCGAAATCGTGCACGACCATAGACCCGTGCTCCCGCGCCAGCCGGATCACCTCGCGGAAAAAATCCAGATCGACGCACGCCGTCGTCGGATTGTGCGGAAAAGAAATCAGAATCAGCTTCGGCTTTCGCGTCGACCGCTTGTACAGATCTTCCAGCCGGTTCAGAAACTCCGGCGGACTCGGCATCGGCAGCAGACACGCGTGCCCCTCCGCCATGATCACGCCGTACTGGTGGATCGGATACGCGGGATTCGGCGACACCACCGCATCGTCCGGCCCGACGACGGCGAACAGCAGGTGCGCCAGCGCGTCCTTGGCGCCGATTGTCACGATCGCCTCGGTCGAGGCGTCAAGATCGACGTCATACTGCGCCTTGTAGCGCTTCACGATCTCCGTGCGAAGCTGCGGAATTCCCTTCGACATCGAATAGCGGTGATTGCGCGGATTGCGCGCCGCCTCCACCAGCTTGCTCACCACCGGTTTCGGCGTGGCCCCGTCCGGATTCCCCATTCCGAGATCGATCACATCGAGCTGCGCTGCCCGCGCCTTTGCCCTCATCTCATTGATGACGGCAAAAACGTAGGGCGGCAGCTTACCGATGCGGTAAAACTCGTTCGACTCGGACATAAGTTCCATTCTACAATGCGTGAATCATCAGCAGCCTGAGTGTGTTCTTCCCGGCCTACAACGACGCGGCTTCTCTCCCGTCTCTGCTGGAGAAAGCCTTCGCGGCGCTGCGCGCGCACGCCGGCGATTTCGAGGTGATCGTCGTCAACGACGGCAGCGCCGACCGCACCGCCGAAGTCCTGGCCGAACTCCAGCAACTCTACGCACCGCATCTCCGCGTTGTCACGCACGAGAGCAATCGCGGTTACGGCGGTGCGCTGCTCAGCGGTTTCGCCGCCGCCACCAAGGAGCTGGTCTTTTACACCGATGGCGACGGCCAATACGATCCCGGCGAACTGCCGAAACTTCTCGCGCGCATGGAGCCGGACGTCGGCCTGGTCAACGGCTTCAAACTCGAACGCCGCGATCCCTGGCACCGCGTCTTCATCGGCAACGTCTACAACCGCTTCGCGCGCCTGATCTTTCGCATCCGCATTCGCGACGTCGATTGCGACTTCCGGCTCATCCGCCGCAGTCTGCTCGACCAGATCCGTCTCTCCTCCACCAGCGGCACCATCTGCGTCGAGCTGGTGCGCAAGCTCGAGCTGAGCGCGGCGCGCGTCGTCGAAGTCGGCGTGCACCACTATCCACG
>JBOGMR010000194.1:0-5118 GCA_050746825.1 Bryobacteraceae bacterium
ATCTGCGCCCGCGCGCCCTCGACCAGCTTCCCGTACTCGACGCCCGACGGACACGCCGTCTCGCAGGCGCGGCAATCCAGGCATCGGTCAATGTGCCGTACGAAGCTCTCGCCGAGCGGCAGTCTGCCTTCCGCCACCTGCACCATCTGATAGATCCGCCCGCGCGGCGAATCCATCTCGACGCCCAGCTCGCGGTACGTCGGGCAGGCGTTCAGACACAGACCGCAATGGACGCAGCGGTCCAGGTCGGCCTGCTTCGGTTTGTCAAATACGACGATAGAGTCGGCCACGGTTGAGGAGGTTGTGAGGATCGAGCATCTGCTTGATCCGGCGCATCAGTTCAAAGTCCGGTCCGGGGCCGGGCCACAGCTCGAGCGACTCTTTCTGCGCCTCCGGAGAGAACTCTATTATAGCTTTCCAGGGGCCGCGAGCCGCTTCCTCGGCTTTCGACGCCTGGCTGAAATAGGCATAGCAAACACCCGAGCCCGCTCGCGCGATCACCGGCGCGTCGAACCGCCCGACGACCTCCGGCACTTGCGCCAACGTGCACGAAATACGGACGACGGCGCCGCCGGCGTTGCGTACCAGGAAATGCGGCGTGAATTCTCGGACCGTTTCGCCGAACTCTTCCGGCGCAATCGATAGCGGGCCGAGTTCGCGCAGGTCCCGTTCGTAACGCTCAATCACTTTTTCATTTCCGCCGGCCGTGACCGCCAGGACGAAGCCGTTGACGCCTGCGAATCGCGCGGCGGCGGGATTGAGCAGATCGATCGCAGAAACCTGCAGCACGCCGTTCAACAGAGCGTTGCGAGCCTTGGCTGCGTCGCCGATGGATTCGAACGTGAGAAGGAACTGCCGTTCGACCACCGGCGCCGGCATCACCTTGAAGTTCACCACGGCCAGCGCCGCCAGCGTTCCGAAAGAACCGATCATGAGCTTGCCCATATCGAGCCCGGCCACGTTCTTTACGACCATCCCCCCCGACTGCACGATTTTCCCTTCGAGCGTAGCGAAGCGCAGGCCGATCACGAGGTCGCGCGCGGTTCCGTACAGGCGGCGTCGCGGCCCGCTGCTGTTCGAGCCGAGGATGCCGCCGACGGTGGCGTTCTCCGCAAACGGCGGATCGAGCGGCACCATCTGGTTATTCCCGGCCAGGATCTTGCGCAGATCCGAATAGCGCATGCCGGCCTCGACGCTAATGGTGAGATCGCGTGGTTCGTAGCTGAGAACCCGCGTGAGCGCCGACGTCGTGATGGTGACATCGGCTTGCGGCACCGGACCCGCCATGCGGTTCTTTGTGAAGCGCCCGCCGAGCAGGATGGACTGGCGCTTCGACGCTGCGTCGGCGAGAGCCGCGGCCAGTGCCTCCGGTGTTTCCGGAGCGATGGGACTCGATAGAGACAAGCCACTACTTTACGCCGCGGGATGGGGTGAGTGCAAAGAGGTGACCACCGGCGGCACGCGGTGTAGAAAGCCGGCGGCGTAGCCGGAAAGGCTGCGCGAACAGCTCATCGATTGACTTGCCTTGCGCTCACTGATAGTTTCGAGAACTAGGAGTCGCTATGGACCACGAACGTCCGAAGAGTTCGCGCCGGAGTTTTCTGAACCGGTCGATGCTCGCCGCCGGGGCTCTCGGCGCTGCACAGAAGGCCGCCGCCGAACCCACGGCCGCGCCGATTCGCGTACCCGACGCAATCCCGTCGGCCTTGAAGATGACAGGCAAGGCGCCCGCCGCGTTTCCGATGCGAGGGGCCCAGGTCTTCGCCAAAGTCTGCAAGCAGGAAGGTCTCGCCGCGCTGTTCTGCTGTCCGGGGAACTACGAGATCATCAACGGCCTCTGCGAAGAAGGCATCCCCTGCTACGGCGGCCGCACCGAAGGCTCCATGTGCGCCGCAGCCGATGGCTTCATCCGGGTGACGGGCGAGATTGCCGCCTGCTCCGGAACCGAAGGGCCCGGTTTCACCAACATGATCATGAACATCGCCGCCGCGAATGCCGCCCGCTCTCCGCTGCTCGTCCTCGCCAGCAACAAGAACATGTCCGAAGAAGACACGGAAATGGGGATTCAGACCGCGTACCAGCAGCCGACTACGGAAGGCATGCGCAAATACGGCAAGCGGCTGATCGACTCGAAGCGCATCTACGAGTATGCCGGCTATGCTTTCCGCCAGCTCAAGACCGGTGTGCCTCGCCCGGTGCATCTCGATTTCCCCGCAGAGATTTCTCGCGCGCAGTTTAAGGACGCGAGCGAGCTTCGTTATTACTACGAGCAGTCCAAGTACCGCACCGATGCGCGTCCACATCCCGACCCCAAGCGGATTCGCGCGCTCGCAGGAATGATCGGGAAGGCGCAGCGGCCGATGATCGTGGCATCGACCGGCGTCTTCTACAGCCGGGCGTGGGACGCGCTCCAAGCGCTTGCCGAAAAAGCGGACATCGCCGTGGTGGAATCAGGCGCATCGCGCGGACATTTCTCCGATGCGCACCCTCTCTCGGCGAGCACGGCTCCAGGAGCGCTCATGAGCGCGGACCTGGTGATCTTCGCCGGCCAATACTCGATGCCGAACGTCGGCGAGTTCAACTTCAGTCCGGACGCGCAGTACGCGCGCATCGATCCGGATGCAACCGACATCGGCCGCAACTGGCCGATCGATCTGGGAATCGTGAGCTGCGAGAAGGCTGCGCTCGAAGCCCTTGCCGAGACCGTCGCGAAGATGCGGCGCGAGGCCTGGGTTGCGGAGCTGGCGGCCGAGCGCAAGAAGTTCGAAGACCAGAACGCCGCCTACTACAAGACGGGCCTCGGTTATCAGGACGCCGTGCACCCCGCCGTGATCGCACGGCAATTGAGCGATTTTCTTTACCGCGGAGATGTGGCGAAGGAGCAGACAACCGTGGTCGCGGGCGGATACGGAATCGCGCGATACGCGCGACGCTATTTGCGCGCCTACCGGCCCGGACAGATTTGCAACGGCGCGTATCAATACGGCGCGATCGGACCCGATTGCGGCTACGCATTCGGCGTGAGCGCTGCCGTGCAACTCGGCGTGGGTCCGCAGGCCGCATACAAAGGCGCGCCGGTCATCGGCATCACCGGCGATGCGGGCTTTGCCTATTCGGGCATGGAGCTCGAGACCATGATGAAGTACCGGATGCCCGTAGTGATGATCGTCTACAACAACAACGCTTGGGGGATTTCGAGTCAGGGCAAGCCGCTCCACATGTACCTGTTCCAGGAAAATCTCCGCTACGACAAGATCGGAGAGGCGCTCGGCGCGCGCGGCGAGTACGCTACAAAGCCGGACGAGTTCCTGCCGGCACTCAAGCGCAGCTATCAGATTGCGGCCCGGGAGCGCGTATCGACTGTCATCAACTGCCAGGCGAAACGCGAATTCCAGAGCCAGCCGCCGGGTTTTTTGGGCAAAGTTGAGCCGGGCTGCATGGCCTACGGTCACTGAGCGCGTGGCCGCACCCGCTGAGCCCGCCGCCGAGGTGCGCCGCGTCTTGCAGTCCTACGCGCGGCGCGGCGTTTTCCGCTCCTTCAGCCAGACGGACGCTGGCGATCGACGCATCGAATTCCGATTCGACTGGCTCTGGAACCTGCCGTTCCGTTTGACGTTCGACCGGAAACTCGGATGGCTCGCGTTCAACGGGCTGCTGCGCGACATTCGGCCGGGATCCGAGCTGGACGCGGATCTCAGGAAATTCATTCGAAGCTTCTCCACCGCCGAGCGGCCGGAGCACCGGCGCATCGATCCCAGCCGCGTCGCAGTGCGATACTCGAACCGGCGCGGCGCCGTCGGCCTGACCTTTCGAATTCTCGACGGCGGCTATGAATACGGAGTCAAAAAGGCCGTGAATCTGGTCCATGAGATTTTTCTCAGCTTTCTGAACGTCGATCATCCGCAGTACCTGATTGATCATTTCCGAATCGCGGAAGATTGAGACAGGTTTAGGGAGGTGTCTGGGGCAACGCGACTTACATGATGAAAACCTCGGTAGGCAGCCGAAGATTCCAGCCATTGCTGTCAGGTGTCTTCGCGGGTGCGGCCCGGCTACTGGCGTGCCTCGGCATCTACGAAGTGATTTCGTACAGCGTCGCCCGCCGGACGAACGAGATGGGGATTCGAATTGCGTTGGGCGCGCAAGCGTCGCAAGTTTCGATGCTCGTGTTGCGGCAAGGAATTCGACCGGTGCTCTTTTCAAATGGGAGCAATCGAGTTTGATTATGCAAAAGCTGATAGCTGGTTACAAACGCTTTCGGGCAAACTGGCCTGAGCAACGCAGCGCATTCGAATTGCTAGCCAAGGACGGGCAGTCTCCGAGAGCACTCGTGATATCGTGCGTCGATAGCCGGGTTGACCCGGCCATGATCTTCGATGCGGCGCCTGGCGAGATGCTCGTCATGCGCAATGTCGCCAATCTGGTGCCGCCCTATGCCCCAGACGCTGCTTACCATGGCACCAGCGCCGCCCTGGAGTTTGGCGTGAAAGTGCTCGAACTGCCGCACGTGATGGTGCTGGGCCATGGCTTGTGCGGCGGCGTGAAGGCACTGCTGGAGGGCGCTCCGGACAACGCGCACGAGTTCGTTGGGCCCTGGATGTCGATCGCCTGGCCGGCGCGTGTCCGCGCGCTTCGCTCTTTGCCGGCCGACGACCGCCAGCAATGCTGCGAACACGAGGGCATCAAGGTCTCGCTCGCCAACCTGATGACCTTTCCTTGGGTTGCCGAACGCGTCGCACTCGGGAAGCTGGAGCTGCATGGCGCCTGGTTTGACATCCGCACTGGCGTGCTCATGATCTTGCAACCCGACGGATCGTTCGCGCCCCTGGGATAGCGCCGGGCCGGCGGCAACAAGAGTCCGGCCCGAAGCGATTCACTCAGGCAGAAATTCTTCGCGCCTGGCTCTCACATAGCGCGATAGAATACAGGCCGATGCTTCCTACGTTGAGCCGCCGCGAATGGCTCGCCGGCGCATGCGCCCTGCCGCTGTTCGGACAAACTACCGCCGCCGAGCCGATCGAGCTGATCGCCGGGCCGCTTACTCTCGTCTTCGAACCCGAGATCGCATTCGTACGCTACGTCCGCGCTGCCGATCGGGAAATTTTGCGCGGCATTTAT
>JBOGMR010000195.1:0-3369 GCA_050746825.1 Bryobacteraceae bacterium
GGACAGCGCGATGGCGCCTGGAAAGTTCACGTCAGCCGCCCTAGCGGGCGTGGAGAATTTCCCTCTGCCAAACCTGCGCTGCGCTACTTCGTCACCACTCTGGTCGACGGCGGCCCCGTCATGCAGCCGTTCCGGATGCCGCCGCTGTACACCGGCGATGTGCTGAATCCGAAGGTGATCCTTCGAGAGCCAAGTGGCCATCACTTCGACGCTACCGTCACGGTCGATATCGAGAGTCCAACGGAGGGGACGGGGAATATCCTCACCAAGCAAGGCCTGGGCGCGCCGGGTTATGTGGGCGGCGATCAGGTGGACGCGCGCGCCAACCGACTCATTGCCCTCGAGCAAGCCAAAGGCTCCGAACTGATCGGCGCCGCCAAGCGAACCGTGAGCCTGTTCGACGATGGCGGGCACGATGACGAAGCCATCGAATCAGATGGTGTGTTCGGCAATCCGATCGCGGATCTCACCCGTTTCGAAGGCCACTACAGATTCCATTCACGCGGAGTTTATGGAGAGCAATGCACCGCCGCGCGCGAGGCAAGCTGGTCGGTGTATGTTTCGGTCGGCATCGATCCTGGTTCGACCACTGTCGCCACGCAACCGGCGGGCACGGCGCCCGATGGGCGTGATCGGACTCGCGTGACGTTCACCCCGCGCGACAAGTTTGGCAACTACCTGGGGCCGGGGCGCTTCGATTCGTTCACAGTGGGCGACGCGCCCGGTTGCCAACTGGATGGAGGACTCAAAGACAACGGCGACGGTTCCTACACTCAGGATGTGCTGTGCGATCCGGATTCCGACTCCCCGCCCGGAGTCGTCGTCACTCAACCCGGCCGGCCTCCGGTCGTGGTCACGGAGCCGCCACGCGATCTGTTCAGTTACAGCGTTAAATTCCTGTGCGGCCGTCAGGACGACTGCAAGTGCGAATGCGCTCCCGTGCGGCCCGGCGTTTACGCCACCGAGATCAACATCCACAACTACCACGACGAGACTGTGGCGGTGCGGAAGTTCGTCATCCCGATTGTTTTGGCGGGCGCTCCGATCGGCCGCGAGCCGGGAGTGGCGAAACTCAAGGCCGTCGATCGAATCATCCTGCCGCCGCACACTGCCACAATGGATGATTGTTGCCGCTTAGGTGAGCTGTTGTTCGGCGCAGCTCAGTCCGGGGCGACGCCGCTCACAATCGGAATCCTCGAAATCATCAGCCCGCAGGAGCTGAATGTAACTGCGGTGTATAGTGTAGCCGGCCTGGCATCCGGCGCCGTCGACATGGATGTCGAACAGGTGCGTGGCACGCGTTTGAAACGTTAACCGATCAGGAGTTCAACGATGAGCGAGTATCCAATTCAATTTCCCTGCCCCGTGCGGCGACTTCACGTCGCCTGGCGCAAAGGCAAGTGGAGCGTCGAAGGCGAAACCCGCGTCGAGAGCATGACGCTGCCCAAATCGCACGAGTTGCCCGCGGCGGGCGCCGGGCAGGGCGTCTCCGGCTTCTGGTACGAGGTTGTCGACAATCAGGGCCGGGCGATATACCGCCACCTCATACCCGATCCCTTCAGCGGCAGCATGGAGGTGTTCAACGAGGGCGGCACGATCAGCCGCAAATCACACCCGATGCACGAAGAGATCCTGTTCGACGTCCTGGTTCCCGACCTGCCGCAGATTACGGCGGTGCATTTCTATGGAAGCGCCGCGAGCGAGCACGAGCACGAACACAGAGCGGAGAAGCCCGCCGAGCGCATTGCCGCGCTCGACATCCGTCCGCGCAAGGGAGGCGACTATGGGCGCCAGTGATGGGACGATTCTCGGCTCGACCAAGATCCTCAATAACGGTCCCGACAATGCCAGGATGAATATCGTGCTGGTCGGCGACGGATTCAAGGCCACCGAGCAGAGCGCCTTCAACACCCGTTGCGACGAGTTCGTGGCGGCGCTCCAGGCCGAACCGTGGTATCCCGCCGTTGGCGGCGCGATCAATGTTTTCCGGCTCAACGTTACGTCCACCGATTCGGGCGCCGACGACCCCGCCGGGTGTTCCGATGAACCGGGAGACGGCACGGTAGCGGCTACTTTCTTCGACTCGACTTTCTGTACCGGCGGCGTGCATCGGTGTCTCGCGCCCAATTGGCTCGCCGTGAAAACGGCTCTCGACGCCAACCTGCCGCAGTGGTATGCGGGCGCGGTGCTGGTCAACACAACCAAACGCGGCGGTTGCGCGCAGCCTTCCTACCGGATCTTCGCCACCGGTTTCGGAACCAAGCCGGGAGAAAGCTGGGAGCAGATTGCGCTTCACGAATTCGGACACGCGGCCTTCGATCTGGCCGACGAATACGGGTATTACCTCGGATGCGACAGCGGCGAGACCGACCGCGATAACGCGCCGGCGTTCGAACCGTCTGAACGGAACGTCACCACCAACACGACGCTTGCCGGCTTGGCTGTTAACAAGCCGATGTGGGCGGAACTGATTACGCCCGAGATTCCCGTCCCGACGATGCAGAATCCGGATTGCTCCGAATGCGACACCCAGGCCAACGTGTTGACCGACGATTCCAAGATCGGCGTCTTCGAGAGCGCCAAGTACTATCATTGCGGGCTCTACCGTCCGGCTTATCTTTGTCGCATGAGGAAAGTCACCGCGCCGTTCTGTGCAGTGTGCGTCCAGGCCATGGCGGCAAAGTTGAGCACATTTATTCCCGCCACGCCCCGCATGGAAGTAGTGACTGGAAATGGATCGTTGCTGTTGGACTTCGGCGATGTCACTTATGGCCTGACGATGTACCGTTCGTTCGAGGTTCGCAACAAGCGCGTAGGTTTCCCAGGCACGCTGCGCGCCAACCTCAGCCCGCCATCGGGCCAATTCACTTACGCGCCGAATACCGATCTGAGTTTCACTCTTCCGGCACCGGTTAACGAGTCTTATACTGCACGGAAGGTGTTCGTCTCGTTCACCTCGACGAACGTTGGCGGCCCTGATTTCTACGGAAGCCTGCAGGTGTCGACGCCGGATGATCCCGTCACCAGTTTGGTCACCGTCGATTTGCACGCCAAGGCGGTGCCGCCGGAGCCGGTGGATTCCGTCCTGATCTTCGATCGCTCCGGAAGCATGAGCGAACCGACTGGCGTTCCCGCCAAGAAGAAAGTGGATATGGCCATCGAGGCCGGCAAGCTGTATGTGTCGCTTCTCAAAGACAACGATCGCATTGGACTGGTTCGCTTCAACGACGGTGCCACCAACCCCGGCGATATTTTGCTGGGCATGGAAGTCGCTGGCGAACCAGGCACGGGAACAGGCCGCGTCGATGCCAACAACGAGCTGACAACCGCAAACCTCAATCCATCCGGCAACACCTCTATTGGGGCCGG
>JBOGMR010000196.1:0-2439 GCA_050746825.1 Bryobacteraceae bacterium
CCCGATCAGGAACAGGAGGCGGTGAAGTTCCTGAAGGAAGCGGGCGTGTCCGGGCCTGCGTACATCCGGAAGGCGAAGGACGAGGACAAGTTCATCCGCATGGTGGATCCGAACTGGAGCGGGGCGCTGCCTGCGCTGATCCTTTATGACCGCGCGGGCAAGCGGGTCAGGTCGATCATGGGGGAGCACCCACCGAAGGTGATTGAAGCGGAAATCGTCAAGGTGTTGGGTCAGCCTTGAGCAGCACCAGGCGGTCGTTGACGTCGAGGGCGAGGAAATAGATCGTGCCGTCGTCGCGCGGGTCGATGTCCGTGTAGCTGTTCAGCGGGTACTCGGCGCCTTCGAGATAGAAGCTGGCGTGCACCAGGTGCATGGCGGTGGGCGTGCGGCGAACAAGCACCTGTCCTCCCGAACTGCTGCAGCGGAACACGACATCGCCTCGAGATGTCGCTTCAAAGGCGGCGATGTTGTTGGCGGTTTGTCCGGTCGGGAGCAGGTCGTCCCGGCCGAATACGGGGTTCCACTTGCCGTCGCGATACTCGGCCAGGGTCGAGCCGCCACCAGCCATCTGGAAGAGCGCGAAGAAGCGATCGGCGCCTGCCTTGACCTGGGAGATGCTTCCAACGGCGGTGGCGCCGAACGTGGTGGCGCCCGGCGCGGCGACCGCAAGCCACTTCGTTTCATCCCACAGGAACAGGCCGGCGACCACGTTTGGATTCGAGCGGAAGCGAAGCGCGGCCATGACGCGGCCGGATGCGTCGAGGGCGACGTCGTTCCAGGCAACCACGTCGCCGAAACCTTCGATGTTCGTGACGTAGTCGGGATTGGCACCGTTGGAGGCGAGGAAGGTCATCTCGCCGGTTCCGCGCAGACGATAGAGGCGCGAGTGATTGCGGTCCGTGCCGCCGTTCAGCACCATCGTGCCGCCATCGATCACGCTGAGGATCGTCGGCAGCGTGAGCGTGATGCCATCTTCGGTGCGGGCGTTGTAGCGAAGGACCTGCTCCAGGCGGCCGCCGGAAAACCGGAAGAGGCCGAAGGGGCTGGTGGAGCCGCCGTAACTGGAGACCGAAACATATAGGTCTCCGTTGGGACTCCGGCGAAGCTGGGCGCCACTGGCGCCAAAGAACTCGATGCCGGGCGCGACCTTGTCGCCCGCTACGAGCAGCGGGCGAAGCTGATTATCGTCGAACTGCGCGACGTTGGCGAGGTTGCCGCCGGCGAGCAGCAGCGGCGGCCCGGTGCGCCCTCCGCCGATAAACCCGAGGAAGTTCGCGGGCGCCTGGGTTCCGATGTCCGCGCCCGATTCAAACAATACACGCCGCTCGGGATTGATCTGGATGACCGCGAACGGCTGCGCCGGGGTCCTGACAAGCGCGACAACTTCTCCCGCGGGCGTGAACGCGCCGCCGTCGAAGCCGAACACATTCTCGCCATTGCCGGCGGGCTGATTGTGGAGCAGGACCGGATCGGCGCCGGATTCCTTCCAGAGGTAGAGACCCGTTCCGCGGTTTCCGGCGTTGCCGTAGAACAGAACACCCGCACCCGGCTTAAATGCGAACACCCCCTGGAGCGAGTTCAGCGTGAGTGTGCGCGGAGCGGCGGACGTATCGCCGCCCGGGTAGTGAACCAATGTCAGGGCGTTGTTCTGGAGCGTGGCCGCGAACACCAGGTCTCCGGTTGGAGCCACGAGGAAGTTGGGGTAGGTGGTATTGGTCAAATCCCGCACGGTCGAGTTGGCGAGGGCATCGCCGGCGCCGATCACGCGCGCGGGCGCGTCGAAGCCTTGCTGGCGGAAGACGCCGCGGCCGCGCGAATCGAGGGCGCGGAAAAATGTGACGCCGTCGCGCGTGAGGCCGAGGTCGCCTTCGAGGGTGAATCCGTCGCGGCTGGAAGCGAGCAGATCGATCGAGCCCCCGGCGCGGATGCGGAACAGGCCCGTGTTCGAAAGGGTTGCATTGGTGATACGGTAGGCGGCGCGGAAGAGCACTTCGCCCGAATCGGTGAGGCTGCTGCGGGTGATGAGGAAGGCGTTCAGGTCTTCGACGCCGCCGCCGAGGAACATGCCTTCGTTAGCTACGAAGCGCGCGCCTTCGCGCGATGCCAGCAGCAGCGCGGGGCGCCCGCCCAGAGCTACGACGCGCGTCAGGACCTCTCCGTTCTCGTTGAGCGAGAAGGCGTCGAAGTCGGAGATAAAAGAGCCGGGGAGGAAACCGGGGGTTGCAGTCGCAGCCAGCACATCGAAGCGGCCAGCTTCGTAGAGGAGCAATCCGGTGGCGAGACCGTCGAGCGAGCCAAGGAGTGAAAGCTGCCCGCGTTCATTCGAAGCGAGCAACGTGCGTCGCATGCGGAGCCGGGGCGCAGTGAGCAGACGGTCGTTGGATGTGACGGGCGAGTAGTCGTAGGTTTTGCGGGGACGGATTTCGAGGTCGCTAAGAC
>JBOGMR010000197.1:0-3480 GCA_050746825.1 Bryobacteraceae bacterium
CGGGGCCGTCGTTGATGACCGCGTCGCCGATGGGCGCGGGATGGCCCTCGACGATATCCGTCACGCTGCCGAGAAGCATTGGCGATCCGCCGCGAAACGCGACCGGAACGCGCGCCAGGTCGGCGGCCGTCCGAATGGACGCCGTGTGAGTCACGGCCAGCCGCTGGTTGGGCGTGTCGACGAATCCGCCGGCCTGCGGAGATGTAGCGTCGCGGGAGACGCGGACAATGTCGTCGAGCGTGATCTTGGCATCGCGCAGCCGCTGCGGATCCACCAGCACCTGAACCTGACGGTCACGCTGACCCCAGATGGCGACGTTGGCGACGCCGGGGACGGCGAGCAATCGCGGGCGCACGGTCCAGCGAGCCAGCGTCGTCAGCTCTATCTGGTTCAACACCCGCGAACTGACACCAATCTTCATGACGCGGCTGGTGGAAGAGAGCGGCTGCAGGATGACGGGCGGCCGGGCCGCCGCCGGCAATTGCGCCGCTACCAGCGCGAGACGCTCCTGCGCGAGTTGCCGCGCCTCCATAAGCCGCGTCCCTTCGTGGAAGTAGAGCACGACCGAAGAGAGACCTAAAACGCTTTTGGAACGAATTGTTTTAAGCCCCGGTACACCGTTCAGGCCGCTCTCGAGAGGCGTGGTGATCAGGGCTTCGACTTCCGCGGTGGACAGCCCCGGACCTTCCGTCTGGACCTCGACGAGCGGCGGCGCGAACTCCGGAAACACGTCCATGGGCGCCTGCCGCGCGACCTGCAGGCCCGCAAACATGAGGACAACGGCAAGCGCGGCGAGCGCGTGGCGCAGGTTGAGGGATGTGGCGACGAGCCAGCGCATGCCCGGCTACTTCCCCGCACCGAACTCGGTGCCGAACAGCTCGGCTGCACCGTCGGTCACCACGCGGCTCCCGGATTCAGGTCCGCGCGAGAGGAAGGCCACGCCGTTTCGCACCGTGCGCACTTCCACGCGGCGGCGCAGGTAGGCGCCCTTTCCGAGGCTTTGATAAACCCAGGCTCCTCCGTGGGCGTCGTAGACGACCGCCTTCAACGGCGCCTGGAGGCTCTTCGTTTCTCCCGCGACCGCAAGCGCGGCCGAGACGCGTTCACCGGGGCGTAGCGTCATGGCCGGATTGGGCAGGTCGAAATAGAGATCGGAAGTTGCGGCAAATGGATCCGCAGATGGCGGAGCCGCCACTGGCCGGGCGTTCCGATTGATCAGCGCTCCCCCGAGTGAGCGCACCTCCGCACCGGCCCCGCGCGCGAGCTGCTGAATCTCTCCCGAGTACACGGGAACCCGCACCCACACTCTGTCGAGCTGCGCGACTTCGAACAACGGAGCGCCCGATGAGACCGTCTGCCCCGCGGTCGCATGCAATTGGCGCAGCAGGCCGCCATGCGGTGTCTTCACGCGAAGGTTGACGTCGGCATCGAGCGGCGTACGTTCCAGTTGATCGAGCTTCTTCCGCGCTGCGTCGAGAGCTGTTTCAGCGACCTTCAACTCCTCCTTCGCCGTTTCGACGGCGCGAACACTACCCACCTGATCCTTCAGCATCCGCTCTGCACGCTCCGCCCTGGAGCGAGCCGCTTCGGCGCGAGCTTGCGCCGCGTTCACCTCAGCTTCCACATTCGCCCGGAGATCGCGCTGCAACGGCGCGAGCGGCTTCAGCACGAAGATGACCTGATCGGCTTTCACCAGGCTGCCGGGTGCGGCCGGCTGCTCGCCGGCAGGCGCCAGAGTGCCGGCTAAAGGAGCCGTGACGGTTAGCGCGGCTCCAGGCGGAAGTGTGATTTCGCCGGAGTAAGTGCGGAGTTGGGGAGCGGGCCGGTAAGCAACTTCGCTTAACTCGATGCCCAGCCGCGTCTCGGCTTGCGGAGTCAGAACGATCTGCGCAAGGTCGCTCTCTTTCAGGCCGCCGTTTTGAACTTTGGCGGGAGGCTGAGGATGGGCTTCGCCGGACACAGAGGCTTGCTTGCATCCGAACAGCGACATAGAGATCAGCACGAATAGAATGCCATGTCGTGCAGGAACCTCCGCGCACGCTGTGGGACAGGTCTCCGGCCTGCCCAGTTCTTGGAGACCCGCTTCGCGGCGCATACTCACCATTTCCTTCCGGCGGCGCGCTGCAGGTCGGCGGCGGCTCGCCGGGCCGCCGCGACTTCCTGCGTCTCGCGCAGTTCTGCATCGAAAAGCTGCCGGCTCGCTTCGAGCGCAAACAGATATGACGCGTCGCCGTTCGCAAAGGCCCGCTCCGCGAGACGGACGGAATCTCGCACAGCCGGGATGATTTCGTTTCGCACGCGCTGGAGCGATTCGAACGCCTGCACATAGTGCGCCCGCGTCTGCCGGACATCCAGCTCGACCTGATCGCGAAGCGTCAGATACTCCATTGCTCTTCGATGCACTTCAGCGTCCGCCCGCCGGATGCCTCCTTGATTTCGATTGAAAATCGGAACGTCAGCTTGCAGCCCTGGCCCCGCGCGAACACCGGCCGAGCCTACATCCTTGACGCTGAGCAACGGCGCGAGAATGCTCACCACGCGCGACCGTTCCCACTTTGCGCGTAGGGTGGCCACTTCAATCGCCAACTCCGCGGCCCGCAAATCGGGGCGCGCTTCCTCCGCGGACTTGAGCAGCGCGGTCCATTCCGGTGGTGGTTCCGGAGGGTCGGCGATCCGGGCGAGGCGCAATGGCGACGAATCCCACCGCAAGCCGAGCAGCGAGCGCAGGCGGTCGCGGACTACCTCGCGCTCCCGGGCGGATCGCAGCGCCTGATCTCCAACGGACCTGGCATCGATCCGCGGCAGCATCGCTTCCATCTCGCTGATATCTCCCGCGGCCAGGCGCTTGTCAGTCAGCATGGCGATGCGGCTCCGCAAGTCAGCCGCGCGGGCAATAATCTGCGCGGCGGCGTCGGCGGAAGCCAGATCGGCGCACGCAACGCGTACGTCACGCACCAGGTCCAATCCGTTTTGAACGACCGATTCGCCCACTTGCGAAAGGTTCACGCGCGCCGCCGCCACCCGGCGCGGGCGTTCCCAGAGGGCGTCAATCGGAGCTTGCAGCAGGCTCTCGAACGGCTTCGGACCGACCGGGAAAAGCACTTGAAAGCTGAAATTCCGGAGCAGGCCCGCATCGACGAGATCGGCTCGCGCCACGCCCAGAGCGGCGAGCGCCACATGAAGACGAGGATTTCGCCAAAGCGCAATCGCCACGGCTTGATCCTCGGTCAACTCGTCGGTGGCGGTAATGCCGGGCGGTAGAGGTTGCAGGTTGAGGGCTTCGTCACGCAGCCCTGCGCCCGTCCGCTCCTGAAGCTTTCTCGAGACCGCCACGCAGTCCGGCCCGGAGGCGCATGCTGCCACGCGATCTTCGGCGCCGGCCGCAGTTGCGATCAGAAAACCGGCCAGCAACCGCCGGGAGTGGAATCCGCTTCGACTCATGTTCGACCTCGATGCCCAGGCTGTAGCATAGCCAAACCA
>JBOGMR010000198.1:0-4285 GCA_050746825.1 Bryobacteraceae bacterium
GACGCGCTCAAAGAAGCGCAGCGATCCTCGCGCGCAGTTCTCCCATCGATAAAGCTGGGCCCGCTTCGAGCCGGCAATCACCAACTGCTGCTGGAGCGACGGCGAGAGCAGGAGCCTCTCCATCGCGTCTTTCAGCTCGTAAACGCTCTGCGGATCCACCAGGAGCGCGCCGCCGCACGCCACTTCCGGCAGCGACGACACGTTCGAGGTGATCGCAGGAACCCGCGCCGCCATTGCCTGCGCGAGCGGCAATCCGAATCCCTCATACAGCGAGGGGTAGACGAACACCGTGGCCGCCGCGGTCAGCGCCGGCAGGTCCTCCTCCGGAACGTATCCCAAATACCGCACACCGGGACTACCGGTTTGCAGGCGTTGCAACACCTGCGCGTCGCCCCAGCCGACAGAGCCGGCGACCACCAGATCGAACTCTTCCCGCAATGAAGCCGGAAGCTGCGCGTAGGCGTCGAGCAGCGTGACCACGTTTTTTCGCGGCTCGATCGTGCCGACAAACAGGACGTAAGGCTTGGGCGGCGGCGCAGGACGCGCGTGGAAAAACGCCTCGGCGACGCCGGGATAGATTACCGTGATGCGATCCGGGTCGAAGTTGAGGATGCGCACTGCGTCGTCACGCGTGCTCTCCGAGATCGCGATAAGGCCACTGGCGCCGCGCATAACGCGTTCGGCGAATTCTTTGGCCTTGGCCACGTTGGCAGGCGAGTGCATTTCGGGGACCAGCCAGCACGTCATATCGTAAAGCGTCGCCGTGCGGCGCACATTCCTTGGCGGCTGGAGCAACTGGTGCGAGGCGTGGAAGATGTCAATGCCCGTCGCGATCGGATTGAGAAGCGGGAAGGGCGAATAGTTGGCGAGGTGCAGCAGCACGAGTCGCGCGTGGGTCGGGAGAGGGTCGAGAATCGAGCGCTCGTGAACGCACTCTCCCAGTTCGTCGATGAAAGGGAACAGCGGAATCGCGTTCTCGCCGGCGATCCGGCGCAGCGTTTTGGCCCAATAGTAAACGTAGGTTTTGACGCCGGCGCTTCGCAGGAGAAGTGGCGTGGCGTCAATACAGACCCGGATCTTCGTCATTGACCGGCTCTGGCTACCGTTGACCCTCGAAAAAACACCAAACGCCTCATCGCTATTGGTCCGGCCGGGCACTGTGGTCTAATATTAGGATTCTACCAGTATGCCGGACATAGCTTTCCAATTACGAAGGCGTGTCGCGTACACCCGCCGCCGTTTTCGTGAATGGGCCGTAGTCGGAAAGGGGTTGGTATCGACGCGCCACCCGCTGATGGCGCATATCATTCCGACCCGCCGCTGCAACCTTTCCTGTACATATTGCAACGAATACGACGACTATTCGCCCCCGGTGCCTCTGGAGACGATGCGTCATCGCATCGATCTGCTGGCGCGTCTCGGCACCAGTGCGATTGCGATGAGCGGAGGCGAGCCGCTGCTGCATCCGCAGCTCGACGAGATCATCGCGCACATTCGCAGCTACGGCATTATGGCGGGGATGATCACGAATGGCTACCTGCTCACTGCCGAGCGGATCAAACGCCTGAACCGTGCCGGGCTCGAGCACATGCAAATCAGTATCGATAACGTCATGCCGGACGACGTTTCGAAAAAGAGCCTCAAGGTTCTCGCGCTGAAGCTGCAGTTGCTGTCGGCGCACGCGCTGTTTCACGTGAACATCAATTCGGTGGTGGGAGGCGGCATTCGAAATCCCGACGACGCTCTGGTGGTCGGGCGGCAGGCGATTCAGTTGGGCTTTTCGTCGACCGTGGGCATCATCCACGATGGCGACGGTCAGCTCCGGCCGCTGTCATCCAAAGAGACGGAAGTTTATCTCGAGACCAAAAAGCTCGGCCGCGGCAGCTACGGTGTCTTCAATTCCTTCCAGGACAATATCGCGCACGGACGTCCCAACGAATGGCGGTGCCGCGCGGGCGCGCGGTACCTCTATGTCTGCGAAGACGGCCTGGTGCATTACTGCTCGCAGCAGCGCGGCTATCCGGCCAAGCCGCTCGAACAGTATACGGCCGATGACATCAAGCGCGAGCTGATCACCGCGAAAGGTTGCGCCCCGAACTGCACGGTGGCCTGTGTTCACTACACCTCGTTTGTGGATTTCTGGCGCATCCCGCAAACGCTGAAGGCGGACCCTGGAAATGCGGCAGCGGAACGGCCGCTGGTGCAGATCGCAGGCCGGCGCTAGCGTGGCGGAGCAAGCCGATAATCCGAAGACCTCGATAGCACCGATGCTGTCGGTTCGGCACGGAGCCAAGGCGATTGAATTCTACAAAGCGGCGTTCGACGCGCGCGAGTTGTTTCGCATCGACGACGCCAGTGGAGCGGTGGTCGCTCAGTTGTCCGTGGCCGGCGCCGAGTTTTGGGTCGCCGACGAATCTCCGGAGCACCAGAACTTCAGTCCCGAATCGCTCGGGGGCGGCACCGTGCGGATGGTGATGGTGGTGGCGGATCCGGACGCCGCTTTCGAGCGAGCCGTCGGAGCGGGAGCCCGCGTCGTTTGGCCCGTCGATAATCAGCATGGCTGGCGAATCGGACGCGTCGTCGACGCGTTCGGACACCATTGGGAAATCGGCAAGCCCTTGCGGTAAGGGGCTTGATTCACCGGTAGTGGATTTCGAAGGGCTTGTTCGTGATGAACAGGACGACCACGTCCCCCTCCGCAGAAGCGCCGTGCTGCATCTCGCTCCCTTCCGGAAACCAGACGAAGCTGCCCTTGCCGAACGAACCCTCGTGCGTGACGAGAGTGCCCTCGAGAACGTACATGCCATGCGCACACGGATGGGTGTGCCAGGGATTGATCACGCCGGCAGGATAGCGGACCAGGCGAACTTCCATCCCGGTGTCCGGGTCCTGCATCAGATTCTTCCGGTAGAGCGCGCGTCCGAGCTTTTCATTGAAGCGCTCTTCCCACGGCTGCGTGTTGGCATCGATTGCGATCAGCTTGCTCATGAGATCTGTGGCGCGTGCGCGAAGCTGGCGTGAAAGCCGGGATGAATCATGCGCCGCAGCGGCAACCGCGCCACGGGGCCTTTCGCGACATGCGCGGCGTCGAAAATGCAGAACTCGGATCGGCCTTCGCGCGCATCGATGCGCTCGACGATGACCGAGCCCGCGGCGTAGATCGGCTCACCCGCCAGGTACACGCCGGACTCGGCCTGATAGATGTCGTGCACGGCGCCCGCGGTCCAGGAGCCGTGCGCGAGCTGGTCGAAAAATTTCCGGCCGGGCTTTCCGGAGGCGGAGATTCCGAGCATCCAGAATTCGTCGTAGGGCAGACCCGCGAGGCGCGTGTCAATCGCGGGGAAATCGGGCGCGCAGTCGTATTGCATCGCACGGCGCTCGACGATGGCGCGTGACGCCAGGTCGATGACGTAACGCGCCGGCCGGCACGGCGCGACCGTCGCGAACAGGTCAGGGATCGGCTGATACTCGGGGTACACGGGCGATTCGAGCTCGAGAATATCAATGACCAGGCGCGCGCCGTCTTCGAAGCAGTTGATCAGGTGCAGACAATATCCGCTGCCCGCCATCACCTGAAACGCCGTCTCGTCTTTCGACTCGCGCGGCGTGACGAGAATACGGCTTCCCTTCCCGGGCTCCCAGCTCAACGACTCCATCACCGACACGCCGCTCCAGAATTTTCCGAAATCCATCAGCAGCGGACTCAGGAAGAACACCACGTGTCGCGCGGTGAGGCCGAAGTCGTGATTCGAGTGCGGCATCTCGAGCGGGTGGCGGCGCCGGCGGATCTGGCGGCCATGCGCATCGAACTCATACACGTTGAGCATCGGATGGTCGGCAGAATACGAGATGCCGAAGTTCACCATGTGTCCGGTGACACAGTCGATCTTGGCGTGTGCGGCAAATGGGCTGATGCCGTTCAGCTTTCCGTGGAAATCGTATTCGCCGCGGGTTTCGAGCGTGATGGGATCCAGCTCATAGGGCAGCGTCTGTTCGCCGAACGCCAGCAGGGTGTCTGCGAACGGGTAGACGCTGACGTTGACCGGTGGCTCGAGCATGACGCGTTTCCGCAGGACGTCGCCGGGGAATGCGGTGCCGAAGCCGCGATAAAGGAACCGGCCGGCAGCTTCTTCGTCGCGGAGCTTGGCGGTTTGGATGAAGCGGCTCGTGAACCGTACGCCGTCGTCACCGAACTGCACAGCGAGCACCATGCCGTCGCCGTCGAGCCAATGCTTGTAGCGAAGACCCGCGCGCTCGAAACGCGCCGGTCCGTTGACGTAGTACG
>JBOGMR010000199.1:0-3822 GCA_050746825.1 Bryobacteraceae bacterium
CTCTGGAACAGCCCGGTCCCCTTGGTCCCGACGTAGCCCAAAGTAAACGCCCAACCGCCCGCCAACTCGCGCTGTGTCTGAAGCGAGAACTGCTCGGCCAACGGCGCGCGGAAATCGGGAGAAACGATCGTGCGCACCAGAACGTCCGGGTTCGGAACGGATGGAAGATTGCCTGCGCGAATCGACGTGATGGTGCTAAAAGCATTCGGGATAAGCGGCGCGCCCCCGATCTGCTGGGTCGGCACGGTGTACGCCAGCACCAGCGGGAACGAGCTCGCGACATTGAGCGCGATGTTATTGAACGCCACATCGTAGGTGCGCGTGTAACCGCCGCGCAATACCAACTTGCCCTCACCCGTGAGCGCTCCGAGGAACCCCGGCCCCTTGCCCGTGCGATAGTTGAATCCGACGCGCGGCGCCCAATTGTTCTTGTCGCGGTTTGGAATCGGGAACAGCCGGAATCGCTCATCGTTGTTGTTCGTCGCTACAATGCGCTGGTTCAGCCTCGCCAGATTCGCAACCGGATCGCCCGGTGTTTCGTAACGGATCCCATACGTGAGCGTAAAGCTGGGCTTGATTCGCCACTCGTCCTGAACGAAGAAGAAATAGTCGTAGTAGCGGAAATAAGTGATCAGTTCCCCGCCCCGCAGCGGCGCGTTGATCTGCCCGACTGTTGCCTGATCGTCGATCAAGCGCTGCAGTGTGGCATACTCGAGCCGCCCGCGGATCTGCGGCAGGAAGAATTGGAACTGCTCCTGGCGCCGGAAGTCGAGCCCGAACTTCATCGAGTGATTCCCGTGCAGCCAGGAGAGCGACTCCTGAATCTGGTAGTTGTTGAAAGTCGAAAACTGCGGGAGATTCACCGCGAGGCCGATGCCCGTCCGCGTGGTCGCCGCGTTAAAGCCGCGCAGCCCGAGGTCCGGGATTTCGATGGACGGAATGCGCTCGGCTACCGCCGGATTCTGCGCGTTTGTGCTGGTCTGGAAACGGCTGTACGACAGACGAAACTCGTTGAGTACCCTGGGGGTCAGACTCGATGTCAGGTTCGCGCTCGCCGATCGCACTCGCTGCGGAACCACGTTGCTTAGGCCCGCAGGCGTGAGCTGTCCCGTTCCCGTGGATGCACTATCGTCATCCATGTAGCGCAACGCGAGATTGTGCCGGTCGTTGAACTTGTGATCGATCTTGTACGAGTATTGCCAGTCGTTGAAGATCTGTCCACCCGAGCCCGTGATGCTGCCGAGAGGAATCGTTGCCGTGCGGCCGCCGAAGGTCACCGCGCGGCTCTGGCCGTTGGCTGAACCGGCGGGCAAGTTCTCAAGCAATCCCTGAACTGTCGGCCGGGAGCCGGCGATCTCGGTCAGCAGCCGCCGCCCTTCTTCGGTAGGTGCGCCGTTGATCGTGGTGCCGGAGCCGAGACGGCGGTCAGTCCATCGCAGCGCTGAGCCGAAGAAGAACGTCCGGTTCTTGATGACCGGCAGGCCCACGGTTCCGCCGAACTGGTTTTCAACCCGATAGAGAGCGCGCGTCGGCGTCGGCCTGACGAGCTTGTCGGTGTTGCTCAGCGCGTTCAACCGGTTGCTGTTGTGGAACCAGAACGCACTGCCGTGCGGCGTATTCGTACCGCTCTTGGTAATAACGCTCATCACCGCGCCGGCTGTCCGGCCGAACTCGGGCAGAAACTGATTCGTGATGACGCGCACCTCATGAATGATGTCGGGGTTGTTTACCGGCTGCAGCAGGCCGCCGGTGCTCGCATAGTACGAGTCCTGCCCGTCGATCAGGAAACTGTTCGAGCGCAGTCGCATTCCGTTCGCCGAGAACATCAGGCTCGCGGATTCGGTGCCCTGGTTGCCATTGCTGCCGAAATTGGAGTTGCCCGCCGACACCTGCGCAACGCCCGGCACTGATGCGGCGAGGTTAAGCAGGTTGCGATTGGTTGACAGCGGTAACTCTGCGATGCGCTTGGCGTCGAAATGCGTGCTGACCTCCGCGTTGGTGGTGTTGATGAGCGGAGCGTCGTCGATGATGCTGATGGTTTCAGTGGCCGTGGAGACGCTGAGCGCGATTGTCAGGTCGGCTGCCTGGTTGAGCCGCAGCACGATCGGTCCCTGCCGATACCTGGCGAAGCCAGGCTTCTCGACAATCACCTCATAGGAGCCGACGGGAAGCAGAGGCACGCGGAACGTACCCACGTCGGAGGTGGCCGCTTCCTTGGAAATGTTGGTCTCGAGATTTCGCACCGTGACCTTAGCGCCGGTAACCACCGCGCCGCTTGCGTCTCGGACAGTTCCGAGTATGTCGCCCGTTGCGGTCTGCGCGAATGCGCCGGTCGCAAAGGACGTTAGCGCTGCAATGAGCGGCCGAATGCGTCTCATAGCCACCCCCTCAGAAATCTGAAGATTCTGTCAAAATTGTAACAGTTATAGGGGCGGTTCGGCGCATGATAGGGGCGGCATTGTTAGGTGTTGTGGCGTAAACGTATGAAAGCAGGGTCAACCGGTGGATGATCGGGGCGATGTGGGGCAGTCATACAGCCTCTACTTGGCGGACGTCGAGCGCGCCGCTGCGGAACGCAACAAACTAAATTTTGATTGTGGCGACTTGTTCGCACCCTGATTTGGATACGTGTGTGCCGATGTATAGGCAGTCAAACACGACGCCGTTACTGTTTGCGTATGCCAATGACCACTCCCTAACGGTCGTGGCTCAGAAACCGATGCCGAGCCGGTAGAGGGAGTGCCTCATGGGTCGGCGGCCCACTCAAGGTGATGAAGACGCGGTCGGCATACGGGGTGTTTTCGGAGCATTCTCCGCGTCTTCAACGGAGCGGATACGCAATTATTTATGACGCTCTGTTTAGCTAAGCTAAGCTAGCTCCGGCCGCTCTTGCTCTTCTTCGACTCCTCCTGCACCTTTTCCTTCAGCGCTTTCACCTGCGGGCTGTCGGGTAAGCCCTTCAACACATCGAGCGCGCGGTTGTTGAAGTACTCGAGGCGATCGGGTTGAGCGAGCTTGCGCGGGCCGAACAGGGTGGCGCCTTCGGAGAATGATTCGGCCATGGCGAACAGGAACGTCGGACGGGGCAACTGAACGGGAGGAGTCTTGAGTATCTCGGATGCGCGCGCAGCATCATCTTTGGCGCCGGCCGCGCGACATACTTCCAGAAGAACGGCACGCTGCAGCGCCTGCGTCTGGGCCGACTCCAGTTCCGGAGTGGGCAAGACTGCGCCTTCGGCCACACGGTTCAGCGCCGCTACGGGCGCGGGACTGCCTCTAGGAAATGGGAGTGCGAGCGTCACGTCGCCCTGAGTCTGCGTTTTCTGAAACTTTTCGAACGCTTCGGCGAATTGCAACTGGTAACGTGACGCCATCGAGCGATATTCCAGCAGCCGCTTGCGCAGCGGGCCCGGGTTTGTCTTATTCGCGCGGACCCCCTGGTCAAAGCGCTCCGCGATGTCCATGTATCCGCGTCCAAGACCGGCAAGAAGAATCAGCCGCCACGGAGCTGCGCGCGCGGTGAACTCGTTTTCCGAGCGCGTGAGCTGATCGAGGTGATCGCCGGTTTTGATGTAATCACCGGTTTTGAACGTCTCCTGCGCGGCGGCCCAATAGAACGGCAGAGTTCCGGGAGTAGGCGGAGCAGGCCCGCCGGAACAGGAAAGCAGTGCGGCTGCCGAACCAACGATTCCCGACAGCACCCAGCGGTAGAGGCCCATTGGGAACCTCCTTTAAGGGTATGTCGTATCACAGCGGGTGGGGCGGCGCAAGGGGGCAGCGCGCACAGGGTGCGCGACATGACAGTGATAGATTCGTGGGAAT
>JBOGMR010000200.1:0-3609 GCA_050746825.1 Bryobacteraceae bacterium
GTTATCCTGCCAGCATGTATTTTCAACCGCGGGGTGCGGTTTGTTGGGTGATCCGTTTTGCCGGGTTGTTTGCCGCTGTTTCCAGTCAGTGTGTGGCGGCTGAGCCGTGGGTGCGAGTGGCCTCGGCCAATTTCGAGCTCTACACCATCGCTGGCGAGAAAAAAGGACGCGAAGCGGTCCTCTATTTCGAGCAACTCCGCAGCTTCTTCGGGCGGATCATGAAAGTGCCGGGACGCGACGCGACGCCGGTGCGGATCGTGGCATTCCGTTCGGAGAAAGAATACACGCCCTACGCCTTCAATGAGGTCGCCGCCGCCTACTACGCGCGGTTCGAAGATCGCGACTACATCGTCCTGAAAGCGATTTCGGCCGAGTACTTCCCGGTGGCGGCCCACGAGTTCATGCATCGAATGATTGAGCACACCGGCGCGCGGCTTCCGGTCTGGTTGAATGAAGGCCTGGCGGATTACTTCAGCACGCTCAAGCCTGTCGGCAACAAGGTTCAGGTGGGCTGGGCGGATCGGGGGCGGATGCACCAACTGGACTCCGGCGAGATCCTTGACCTGGCGACGTTGACCTCGGTAAATCACTCCTCGTCCTTGTACAACGAGAAGAAGCGCGCGGGGCTGTTCTACGCGCAAAGTTGGGCCCTGACACACATGATTCAGCTCTCGCCGGAGTACCGCGGCAAGGCAGCGGAATTCCTGCGCGTCTCCTCTACGGGAGCGGCCTCGAGCGAAGTGTTTTCGAAGGTTTACGGCAAATCGCTCGCGCAGGTGGCCAAGGATCTTGGAATGTACGTCAGAGACGGCCTCGCCTACATCGTGACTTACGACACCAAGCTTGAGAAGGCCGCGGAGGCGCCGGAAGTGCGTACGGCGTCGCCGCTCGAAACCGGGGTCGCGCTCGCGGAACTCCTGCTGGTGGTCCGGAAGCAAGACGACGCGCGCGCGGCATCCGAGGAGTTGGCGAAGCAGTTCCCGAAGAGCTGGGAAGTTGAGGTATTGCGGGCGCGCATCGCCTACAAGAGCGGCGACCACTACGGCGTGCAGAAGCATTTCGCGCGTGCGGTCGAGCTCGGAACGACGAATCCGAAAGTTTACGTCGACTACGCGATGGCGATGCGCAGTGCCGGCGATATCGACGATCAGAAGGCGGCGGAGCTGCTGCGGCGAGCCGTCGAGCTGGATCCGGACTTCAAGGAAGCGCGCTATCTGCTGGGGTTCCTGGCGCTCAATGCGGGTCAGTATGAGGATGCCGTGACGCACCTGGTGCGGGTGAAGCGGCTCGAACCGCATCAGGCTTTTCCCTTTTTCCGCGCGCTGGCATACGCGAGTTACCGCGCGGGAAAGAAAGACGAGGCGAAGAAGGCGGCTGAGCGTGCCAGGGAACATGCGGAGACACCGAATCAGAATCGGGATGCCGAGGATCTGCTTGCGCTCGTTACGCGGCCCGGAACCCCGGTCGAGGCGTCCGTGCTGCCGGCGCCCCGTACGGGAGCTCCGGGGCCTGCGCCGGACCAGGAGAGGCGCCTGCTGGCGCGACGCTCCGCGTCCCCGCCGCGGCTTCGCGTGACTGGAACGCTCGAGCATGTCGACTGCGCGGGCGTTGCCGCGAAGTTCCGCATCTCCGGTGGCGATCGCCGGATGGTGCTCCTGGCTGAGGACGCGTCCAAGGTGGTCATGAAGAATTCGGGCGGCCGCGATTTTGCCTGCGGACCGCAGAAGCCCGCGGCGGTCGTGATGGAATACGATTCGGCGGAAGGGCTGGCCGAGGGAATTCTCGGCGTCGTGCGCTCGATCGAGTTCCAGTGAAAAGGCTATTCGTAGCGGAGCGCCGCCGTGGGTTGAACACGCGTCGCCCGCCGCGCCGGGATCAGGCACGCAGCCAGCGCGACGGCGCCGAGCAATGCGGCTTGGCCGGCAAACGTCACCCAGTCGGTCGCGCTGAGTCCGTACAGGAGCTTCGCCAGGAAACGCGTGAGCGCCAGCGCCGCAGCCAGCCCTAACATCATTCCGATGGCGACGTGACGCATTCCCTGGCGCAGCACCAGCGCCAGCACATCGCTGCGCCTGGCGCCCAGCGCCATCCGGATGCCGATTTCACGGGTGCGCAGGCCGGTAATGTACGACGTTACACCGTACAGGCCGATAGCCGCAAGCCCAAGGCCGGCCAGACCGAAAATCCCGAGCAACGTCCCAGTCGCGCGAGCCGGCAGCAATGAGATGCCGAGGTGCTCTTCGATGGTTTTCACGTCGAACACTGGCAGATTCGGATCGAGCGTGCGCGACAGCTTGCGAAGCGCTTCGACTTGAAGGCGCGTCCGTTCCGGTCCACGCCCTTGGGCGGATTGCTTCACCACGAAGGACACTTCGCCGTCGTAATGCTGCTCGTACGGCTGATACAGGAAGGGGCGAGGGTCCTCGCCGAGCGTCACATACTTCGCGTCGCGCGCGATGCCGGCCACTTCGCAGACGTAACCCTGCGGCCCGTTAATGCGTAGACGCGAGCCAATCGCATTGCCGCCCGGGAAATAGCGGCGGGCCAGCGTTTCGTTGATGATTGCGACGCGCGGCGCTCTGCCCGCGTCCTGCGGGGTGAGCTTTCGGCCCGCGGCAAGGGTCACCCCGGTGGCCTCGAAGAAATCCGGCGTCACCAGGCTGCCGTAAACTTCGTTTTCCTGGCCCGGCTGTGCCGGCCGCCCGTCGACCTCGACTACCCAACTGCTGCGGCTGAAGCCGAGTGGAATGGTGGTCGAAACCGCAGCCGTCTGAATGCCGGGCAGCGATCGGGCCTGTTCCAGAAACTCCCGTACAAACGTGAGACCGCGCTCCTCGCTGTATCCTTGCAACGCCAGGTCCATTGAAAGCACGAGCAAGCCTTCGCGCTGAATCCCAGGATCGATGCGGAGCGCGTTGCCCAGGCTCCGCAGGAACAACCCCGCACAAATGAGCAGCAGGAGCGACACCGACACCTGCGTCACCATGAGCGTGCTGCGCAGTCGTGAGCGCGCGGGCCGGCCGGCGCCGGCGTCGTCTTTGAGCGCGGACAGCAAGTCGGGCCGCGATGCCTGAAGCGCCGGCGCGAGGCCGAAGAGCAGCGCGGAGGCGAGGGCGAGCACGATGGTGAAGGCGAGTACGCGCACGTCGACGTTGACATCGAGGGCCATCGTGAATGGCATGGGCACGCGGATGGCTCGAATGAGATCGCCTCCCCACATCGCCAGGGTGACGCCGAGCGCGCCACCCAGGACCGCCAGCATGACCGACTCGGCCAGCAGTTGACGCACGATGTCCCAGCGCCGCGCGCCCACTGCGAGTCGCGCCGCGATTTCGCGCCGGCGCTCGGACGCTCGCGCCAGCAGGAGGTTGGCGACGTTGGCGCACGCGACCAGGAGAACCAGGCCCACCACCGCCATCAAAAACGCGAGGCCCTTCTCGACGATTCCCTGATCGCCCGCTCGTGTTTCGTCGAACTTCGCCACGCGGATGCCCCAACCTCGGTGCGTGGCCGGATTTGCATCTGCCAACCGCGCGGCGATCACAGAGACCGAGGCGCGAGCCTGGTCCATCGAAATGCCTTGCCCCAGCCGCCCAATCACGCGCATCG